>CAZFUU010000017.1:0-14204 GCA_964522565.1 uncultured bacterium
CCCCGCTTTGAATGGTTTCTTTCTGTTCAAAACCGGGCTCGCGAAAATGCACGTGCATGTCAATCAGCCCCGGGAACAAATGTTTTCCTTTCCCGTCTATCACCTGCGCGGTTTCGGATTCGATTTCCTTGCGAAAAGAAGAAATGCGCCCATTACGCACCAAAAGGTCCATCACGCCGTCTGTTTTGTTTTTGGGGTCCACAATGTGGACCTGCTTAATCAGGTAGTTCACCGGAAAGCACCTCGCTCATTTGTTTTTTGACGCCGCTCAACAGGTAAAGAACCGCCATACGGACCGCCAGGCCGTTGGTCACCTGGTCAAGAATCACCGAATACGGGCCGTCCATGATATCACTTGAAATTTCGATTCCCCGGTTTACGGGGCCCGGATGCATGATCAGCAGATCCGGTTTCGCGTTTTTCAAAACCTCACGATTAATTTGATATGAATTCGCATATTCCCGGATGCTCGGGAAAAAGCATTCATTCTGGCGTTCCATCTGGATCCGGAGCAAGTTGATCACATCCGCGCCTTCAATGGCCTGCCTCAGATCGCTTGTGACTTCAACGCCGAATTCATCGATTCCCGCCGGCAAAAGCGTCCTGGGGGCGCACACGACGACTTTGGCGCCCAATTTTGTCAGCCCCCAGATATTCGACCGTGCGACGCGGCTGTGCAAAATATCGCCCACAAAGACAATCCGAAGCCCCGCCAAACGCCCTTTTTTTTCCCGAATGGTAAACATATCCAGAAGCGCCTGGGTCGGATGCTCGTTAATCCCGTCTCCGGCATTGATGATGCTGACATCCATCATTTGAGCAAGCCGGTGAGGCGCGCCGGAAGCCGAATGGCGCATCACAATCAAATCGACCTGCAGTGCCCGGATGTTCCGTATCGTGTCAATCAAGGACTCGCCTTTGACCGCGCTGGATGTTGAGGCGGAAAAATTGATCACATCAGCGCTTAGCCGTTTTTCCGCAAGTTCAAACGAAATTCGCGTCCGGGTGCTCGGTTCAAAAAACATATTCGCGACCGTTCTGCCCCGCAATGTCGGAACTTTCTTGATCGCCCGCTTCGAAACCTCCTGAAGTGACTTTGCCGTATCGAGAATAAGCGTTATTTCATCCGCGCTTAAATCCTTGAGCCCGACCAGGTCTTTGCGTTTCCACGTGATACTCATTGATCCCCCATCACCACGACGGAATCCTCTCCGTCCGGGTCCTTCAATTTCACGATAACGCGTTCATGCTTGGACGTCGGAATATTTTTCCCGACATAATCGGGCCGAATCGGAAATTCCCGGTGGCCTCTGTCCACCAACACCGCGAGTTGAATCGCTTTCGGACGCCCGTAATCGATAATCCCGTCCAGCGCGCACCGGACCGTGCGTCCCGTAAACAAAACGTCATCAACCAAAATAATTCTCTTCCCCGCCACGTCAAAATTAATTTTGGTCTCCCTGATCTCCGGCTGAGCGCCTATTTCAGATAAATCGTCCCGATAAAGATTGATATCCAGGATGCCGAAATCAAGCTGCACTTTCCCGATTTCCCGGATTTTTTCCTGTAGCCGTTTCGCGAGATGAACCCCGCCTGTGACAATCCCGACCAGTGCAAGCTCCTGAAGCGTTTTCGTTCGTTCCAGAATTTCATGAGCCATCCGGGTAATAGCGCGACTCACCTCTTCAGAATTTAACACCTGATTAACGTGTGCCATATTGACTCATCATCAGCTAAAAAAAATGCTCACGTTTCCGTGAGCAACATTCTTTTTTCCCATTATTACCGAACTCATCGCTTTTCCCTTTCTGGTTTCTCAGAACCAGTTTAAAAGGTTTCAATTTGAATGAAAAATACATGAAAAAGAGCGGCGAGTCAAGGCCGAATTCAATTTTTTTTATTTATAAACAGAGGAATCGCGAGGGGTTTTAAATATTTTGCCGGATTTCAAGCTTTCCGATTCTTGATTTCCCGGATTTTCTGAAGCGCTCTGGTCAGTTCCTCCGCCACATCCGTCGGAAAATCCCCTTTCCGCAAACTGACGTCCCGCGAGGGAATATTGCCGTCCGCGATTTCCTTCAAAACGGTCTTGATGCGGACAAGCGGGCCGATTAAACGATGGAGATAAAACAGGCCGAGAAGCGTATTGATAATAAACACGACCACAAATAAAATCGAGATGCGCACAAGCAATAAATAGTTGATTTGATCGAACACAGGCCCCAAGGTTTGCTGGTCGGCGGGAGCAAGTTGCGCTCCTACGCCGCTGACGGTCCCGAAAATAAGATACAGCAGATAAACCATCGTGGAAGATAGCAAAACAAATTCGAGCAAAATAAAATATTGTTGTGCCCGCGTGCCGATTTTTCAGCCGAGCGTCCGCCTCCGGTTCAGGGCGCTTTGCGATTCCTGCATATATCCCCCCAGTTAATTTTCCGACTTCTGAATCGGAACCCGCGTCCGGTTCAAAAAATCCAGCAGACGGCTTAACGCCAGTCCGAGTTCTTTTGAAAAATCGCCGCGGCGGAACTGAATCATATCGTCCGGAAATTTCCCGTCGGCTAATTCATTAATGACGTGACGAACCCGCACGAGCGGGCCCGTGATTCGATGCAAAAACATCAACCCCGCAATCGCCATCACCAGAAAGCCGGCGGCAAAAATGATAACCGTGCGCAAGAAAAGATCCCGGAATAAATCTTTCAGATGATACTCGAAAGCGGCATGGGACGCCTCAATCGTGCTTGCCGACAGAATATAATGCCTGAAAAGCGAATCCGCCACCCAGACAACCGCGACGAGAATGCTCACAAGAATCACAAAGTGAAGCGCCACATAAGTGCGCTGCGGCGGCTCATTTTTCAGAAACGCGAACAACCGTCTTCTTTTAACCGGCATCTTTTCACCTCAATTCCGAACCGTAAACGGCAACAAGTGACTTCAACGTATGCAACGGGTCAACCACTTTAATCCTCCGGGAATATGACGCAATCATTCGGGCGTGACCACCCGTCGCCACAACCGTCGCCAGCCTGCCAAATTGTGCCTGAAACCTCTCAATTAATCCATCGGCAAGAGCGCCAAAACCATTAAGCACGCCAGACATGATAACTTGAGTGGTGGTATGTCCGATAAAACCGTGATATGGAACGATCCGCTTCAGTTTCGGAAGCAATGCCGTCCGGTCTAAAAGCCCTTGCAAGGAAGACTCGATGCCGGGCACGATCAGCCCTCCCTCAAAAACGCCTTTGCCAGAAATATAATCGAAGGTAATTGCTGTCCCAAAATCAATCACGAGGGCCGGCAAGCGGTAAAACTTCGCCGCTCCGTAAACATTGACGATCCGATCCGCCCCCAGATGACGCCACGCATATTTAAGCGGCGTACGAACCCTGACATTCTCGCCAACCACGTAAATTTGCGCGGTTGGCGACCAGGCGCGAACCAGGCGTTTCAATTGCCGGGTAACCTTTGGCACGACACTGCTGACAATCACATCCGCGGAAAATTCCGTTCGCCCGAAAATTTTCAGAAACGTGCTTCGCGAAAGCTGCGTTTGGCACAAAAAGCCGGTTCGGATGAAACGCCCCCGCTTCCAGACACCGTAAGAGACGGCGGTATTGCCGATGTCAATCGCCACGACAGTTTTGTCTTTTCCCGTTTGTTTCATCGCGCATCCCGTATGAATTTTTTGTAACGCGTATCAAATATCCCGAGAAATTTCTCAAACAATTCTTCACGCACCGGCGCCGCGGACGTTTCCCGCACAATCGATGTCGCTTCCGGCGGAAGGCCGCGGGTGTCAGCGTTCACATTCAGCCCGATGCCCACCACGACATAATTCACCTTTTTCCCCACGCTCGCGCTTTCCGAAAGAATTCCCGCGATTTTTTTTCTTCTGACCAAAACATCGTTGGGTTTCTTTATTTTTACCGGCAGGCGCAAACCCGAGAGCAGTTCGGCAACCGATTCGGCGGCCACAATCGTCAACAAAGGAACCCGCCTTGAATCGACTTTGGGACGCAGCAGCACGGAAAACAGCAAATTTTTCCCGCGCGGCGATATCCATTTTCTTTCGAAACGGCCCCGGCCGGATGTTTGATAATCCGCTTTTACCACCAGGCCTTCGGCGGCTCCCTTCTCGGCCAAATCACGGCAAACGCTGTTTGTCGAATCAACGACTTGATAATTCAGGATTCTATAACGCATAAGGGCTAGACAACGATTCGCGGCAAATGAGCGCCAATCCGCGTAACAATCTCATACACAATCGTTTTGGCGCCGCCCGCCAGAAGTTCCGCTGAAATTGTTTCGTCTCCGTCCCTGCCGATAAGCGTGACAATGTCCCCTTTTCTGATTTTTCCGCCGTCTGCCCCGAAATCAATGGCGAGATAATCCATGGAAACCCGGCCCGCCACCGGATACCGCTTGCCCCCGCACAGCACAACTCCCTTATTCGACAAACCGAACGGATACCCGTGACTGTATCCCACCGGGATAATTCCAATCGTCGTATCACGGTCGGTAATATAAGTTCTCCCGTATCCCGTTGATTCCCCTTTTGACAAATTCTTCAGCTGAATGATCCTGGCTTTCCATGAAAGAACCGCTTCCGGTTCAAAACCGGGGCGGACCGAAGTCCCGGGCATCATGCCATAAAGCGCGATGCCGGGCCGCACAAGATTCAAACGAGCCTCCGGGTAATTAAAAACGCCTCCGCTGTTGGAGGCGTGACGGTATAAAAAATGGATTCCGTTTCGTTCCGCCCATTCGATGATCTCGGTAAATGACGCGATTTGTTTGAGGGTAAAGGAATCATCCGGGCGCTCCGACTGCGCGAAATGCGTAAAAATGCCTTCGAGATAAACCATATCCATCATTGAAATGTGCCGGATTTCGCTTTGGGCCTCCCACACGGGAATTCCGAGCCGTCCCATGCCGGTATCGATTTTAACGTGAATTTTCGCCGGAATACCGGCGCGAACAGCCGCGTCAAAAATTTCCCGCGCGTCACCGGAACCCGAGACGCATAAACTGATTCGCGCTTGGACCGCTTGCCGGATTGAATCGCGCGAGTGGATTCCGAACAATAGAATGGAAGCGTTCTCATATTTTTGACGAAGCAGCATTGCCTCTTCAATCGTGGAAACGCCGAAAAATTCCACTTCATCTCTCAGGCACTCGGCCACCTCCAAAAGCCCGTGCCCGTAAGCGTTGGCTTTAATCACGGCCAGAGTTTTCGTCCCGTCCTGGAAGCGGTTTGAAATATTCCTGAGATTGCCCAGCAAGGCGTTCCGGCTGATTTCAAGCCAGGTTAATTCGGCCGACGACCGTTTCAGGGATGTTTCCAATATTGTGGTCATATTACTTTTTTCCTTGCGCACGAACACCCGCTTTTTCTTCGGCTTCGGAGCGGCGGAGATATTTCGGCGTCATTTGCCTGACCGGAATCTTGCGAAACCAGCCGGGATTGGCCTCAAAAAGCCGTATCATGGTCAACGCATCCGGGCTCCAGAATTTCGAATCCATCATGAACACCTTCCGTCCAAACCGGCCGCGAATCTTGTCTCCGTAAGCCAAAATGGCGTCTCCGGTGACATGACATCCGGGTGACAGTTTTTCCAGCACCTGATCAATCGTCAGGACGGCCTCGGACATCTTTTTCTCGGGCATTCCCGATTCAAAGCGGTAGGATGAAGTATAAATCCTTTCTCTCCTGGCATCAATACAAACCATCAGATCGCCCGAAACCAGACCCGTGCCCGCAGCCACCACGTCCAAACTCGAAATACCGTATGAAGGGCGGCCGAACCCGATGGCAAATCCTTTGGCCACCGAAAGCCCGATCCGAAGTCCGGTAAAGGAACCCGGCCCCAGCCCCCAAAGAAAATGCGACAGGTCTTTCTTGTCGATTCCGAGATTGTTCAGTCCGTGCCGAACAAGCTCAATCAGGTGTTCGGAATGACGAGGGCTCCCTTCAAGCCGGACGCTGAAAACTGACTCGCCCGAAGAAATCGCTACCGTCAATACTTTTGATGACGTATCAATAGCAAGAATATTTCGAACCGTTCCGGGATTTTGACTTGAGTGTTTTTGAGTCATCAACAAACGCCCCTCCATAAAAAAAATTATTTTTTAATCCTGATCCGGATCGTCCTGCCGTTTTGTCCGTGATTCAACAAATCAATGCGCATCTGCGCCAGTTCGATCGCCAAAGGCGATTTATCCGCCCATTCAATCACCGACACCGCCGAACGGTCCGCGCAAAATTCCTCGAGCCCGATCTCGCGCACTTCCGAATCGCCGTTCAAACGATAAAGATCAAAATGATAGAGCGGAACCCGCGCCTTGTAAATGTGAAAAATGACAAACGTGGGGCTTTTGACCCGTCCCGGATTTTTCAATCCCAAACCGGCGGCCAACCCCTTGACAAACGTGGTCTTTCCGCTGCCGAGGTCCCCGGTCAGCGCGATGACGGTCCCCGGACGCAAAAATGCCCCGATTTGTCTGCCGGCATCAATTGTTTCGCTGGCAGTTTTGGTTTTCCAGACTCGTTTTCTTGTCATGATTAAAAATGCCTGAAACCCTGTTTGCCTTTGGTGGAAAGCCTGCTGGTTTTGTTTGCGGCCATACGGCCGATTGGCGTCAAAGAGACGCGAAAACATTTCTCCCACGCCCGCTTCAATTTCAGGAATTTTACGGGCGAAACGGTAAACAAAAGTTCAAAATCCTCCCCGTCTCCAAGCGCGTGCCCAAGGGGGCTAACGCGGTCACGCAACGCCAATCGTTTTGCCGCCCGGGAAACCGGAACGGCTTCCCTGTCAAGTTCATACCCCAACCGGCTCGCGTCCGCCAAATGATTCAAATCCTGGACAAGGCCGTCGGAAATATCGATCATGCTGGAAACCCCGTATCCGGCAAGAAACTGTCCCTCCTCGACGCGCGGCAGAAACCGCAAATGTTTTCCAAGAATCGACCCTCCCAGTTCACCGGTCACGGCAATCAGATCGCCCGCCCTGGCGCCCTGACGGTAAACGATTTTTCCCTTTCGCGCTTCCCCCGTGACAGCGACGGTGCACACGACGTCCCTGCCCGATGAAAGATCGCCCCCGACGAGCGAGAGCTGATAGGCCGCGGCAATTTTTTGGGCCCCGGAAATCATTCTGTCAAACCAGCGCAGAGGCATTCGCTTCGGCATGACAACGCTCATCACCGCCGTGCGGGGCACGCCGCCCATGGCCGCGATATCGCTCAGGTTGATCGCGACCGCTTTTCTGCCGATCAATTCCGGCGGCGCCTCCCGTAATTTAAAATCAACGCCTTCCACAATCGTATCGATCGCAAGAAGCTGACACGCGCGCCTGCCGCCCGCGTAAACGGCGGCGTCATCGCCCGAACCGCAAATCACATGCCGACCCGGCTTGAGATGCTTGCGGATTCGCTCAATTAATCCGAATTCACCGACACGCCCGACTGTCAACGCCATCTGATCACGCCCTTTCTAGAAAATTTGAAGGCGCGGGGCCCCCACAAAGTCCGCGAGTAAATTAACCAGCGGGAAAATAATCCGAAACAGAAATCCCGTGAAATAAAGAGCCAGGATCACAACAAACCCGAACGGCTCCACGGAAAGATAATAATAATCAAGCGGGCGCGGTAAAATGCCGGCGACCACGCGAGAGCCGTCCAAGGGCGGAACGGGAAACAAATTAAAAACGGCCAGCCCTAAATTAAAATAAACGCCGTAAAGAAATATCATCGACCCTGTCAACTGGTATCCGATCGCCAGGAATTGCGCGAAAACAAGATTGGCGGCCGGCCCCGCCAGTGCGACCAGAATCATGTCCTGTTTGGGTTTCCGGAGATTCAGGAAATTGACAGGCACCGGCTTGGCCATTCCGATCATGAACCGTCCCCCCGTCGAGAAAAAAAGCATCAGCGGAAAAAGCACCGTCCAAAACCAGTCGATATGTTTCAACGGATTCAGCGTCAGCCGCCCCATGCGTTGGGCGGTCCGGTCCCCTCTCAAATAGGCGACCGCTCCGTGCGCGACTTCATGCACGGTGACCGTCATCAAGAAAACAATAATCCACATGATCAACTGCTTCATCTGAAAAATTTCTCCCTTCAGGACATTAAGCTTTTTGCCAAAAAGAAATACGCGACAAACAGGCAGTTATGCGCGATATGAAGCGCGATACATGGTAGCACACTTCGTCTTTTTTCGTAAAGATACGCCAGGAGGACGCCCAGAAAAAAAATAGGGACGAACGCAAACAGATTCTGATGGACCGCGGCAAAAAGCGCGGCCGAAAGCAGAAATGCCGGCCGGATCCCCCACGATTTCTTGACCGCGGGATATAAAAACCCCCTGAAAAAAATTTCCTCGATGACGGGGCCCAAAAAACAGGCCAAAAAAATCGAAAAACCAAGAAGCAGCGGGTCTTTTTTGCCTTCAATTTCAAAAACATTGACCAGCGGATGCGCCGGCGGCTCATAAGAAAAAAGGCCCGTGACGTAGACCACGGCCACCAGAATGACGAACAAGGCCGGCAGCATTCCGATGTAAGTAGCCAATCCGTATCCGATTTCCCTGATCGAAATTCGCGGCCAGTCAAAACCCAGCAAATCCCTGATTCTGCCTCCGGATTCCTTCACCAGCCAGTATATAAAATAAACGGCAACCGAATTTATCGCGAAGGTATGAAGAAGCAAAAACCATGAGGGGGTCGCCTTCAAAACCAGGACCCTGAGCGCCAGCAGAATTAAATTGAGGACAATCCCGAACCAGACAAATACGATGATGAGACGCGCGACATCCGCGACTCCCCACGTGATATTCGGAGGCCGTTTGACGCGCGGCACAAGCTCCTCGCGGTGAATCAAGCGGTTGAGGGAGATCGCGCCAAACACGATTCCGGCAATCAAAAGGCCGTAAGTGAACAAAATAAAATACTGAAGATTGCGGGCCGCCTCCGGATGCTTCGCCAGGCGTTCGCTCCACATGTCGGCCGACGTTAATTCGCTTTTCGTGATGATTTCGGTATGCGTTTTAACGGCAGGACGCATCTGAGACGTTTGCGGCGGAAGCATCCGTTGAAAAAAAATAGCAAGCAAATAGAAAATGACGACGGAAAGGAGCATATAGCCGTAAACCCGGTCTTTGAGCAACAAACGCCTGACGTGCGCGATAAATGTCAGCATAGGCCTTGAATTTTAAATAACCGGATCACGTTCCCGGTCGTTACTTCGGCGAGCGCCTCAACGTCCATTCCCTTGATTTCCGCCAGCCGGCCGGCCGTTTCCACCATATACGCCGGCTCGTTTCGAATTCCCCGTCTGCTTTGCGGCGGAAGGTAAGGCGCGTCGGTCTCGACCAGAATCCGGTCATTCGGACAAAAGCGTGCGGCTTGCCGCAATTCATCATTTTTTTTATACGTAACAGGGCCGGCAAATGAAATATAGAGTCCCAAATCCAGTAATTTCCGCATCATGTCCGCGTTGGAAGAAAAACAGTGCGACACGCCCCGGACCTGCCCGGATGCGCACTCCGACAAAATGTTCAGCACATCATCATAGGCGTCGCGAATATGAAGAATCAGGGGCAAATCCAGTTCGCGGGCGAGATCGATGAAGCGGGTAAATGCGGCTTTCTGGATTTCAGGCGACGACAAATTCCGGAAATAATCAAGCCCGACCTCCCCAATCGCCACAACTTTCGGATGCCGCGCCAGCTTTCTCAATTCATCAAACGATTTCTCATCCGCGGACGCCGCGTCGTGAGGATGAATTCCGACCGTGGCGTAACATTCGGGAAACCGATCGGCCTGTTCAATCGCTTTTCGGGAAGCCCCCAGGTCAGACCCGACATTGATGAACCACCTGACTCCGGCCTTTTTGGCCCGCGCAATCACAGGTTCGGCGTCTTTTTCAAAATCGGGGAACTGAAGATGGCAGTGCGAATCAACAAGCTGAATCATTTTTCATCATCAAGGCGCGGGAATAGCGCCTCCCCGCGCTCCACAACGGTTCCGGGACGAATCATTGGCTTTGAAAAATCGTCCGCGCGTTTTATCAGCCAGGGCCAGCTTAATTGAAGACGGCTTAAAATTTTCTTCGATGTTTCAGGCATAAACGGAAAAATCAAAACAGCCGCGTGCGCCAGATGCTCTCCCAGCGTCCACATCACCTGCGCGAGTTCGTCCTTCTTCGCCGGGTCTTTTGCCAGCTTCCAGGGCTGTGTCTTTTCCACGAATTGATTCGACACGACAATCAGCGTTCCCCAAATCTCCGACAATGCCGTTCTCGGATCATTCTTCAACATCGCCTCCGATACTTTTAGCCATAATTTTTCATAAGTTTGCGGCTCATAAAATTCCCGCGGTATTGCCGCAAGATCGACCTGGGGGATTTTTTTCTCAAAATACTTCTCCAGCATCGACGCGAACCTAAACCACAGATTCCCCAGATCGTTCGCCAGGTCGGTCCGGTAGCGTTCGGCCAGCAGGCCTTCGGAAAACGTTCCGTCAGCCCCGAGGGTGACTTCGCGCAGAAGAAAATACCGGAGCGCGTCCACGCCGTATTTTTTCACCAATTCTTCGGGAGCCACAATGTTCCCCCTCGACTTGGACACCTTTTCGCCCGACATCATCCACCATCCGTGCGCCAGCACCGTTTTGGGCAAGGCGAGCCCGCAGGCCATGAGCATAATCGGCCAGTAAACCGCGTGCTGGCGAAGAATGTCTTTGCCAATCATGTGAATGTCGGCCGGCCAGCGTTCCTTGAATTGTTTCTCATCCACCGTATAACCGATCGCGCTGACGTAATTGACGAGCGCGTCAAACCAGACATACACGACGTGTCCCGGCGAATTAGGATATTCGATTCCCCACGAAAGCCGCGAACGAGGGCGCGTGATGCAAAGGTCCTCCAGCGGCTCATTCAAAAACGAGAGGACCTCGTTACGCCGGATTTCGGGTTTGATAAAATCAGGATTCTCCTGAATATGGCGGATCAAATCCTGCTGGTATCTGGACAACCTGAAAAAATAATTTTCTTCCGAGAGGCGTTGAACTTCCCTGTGGCAATCGGGGCATTTCCCTTCCGCCAGCTGAAGCTCCGTCCAGAATGACTCACACGGCGTGCAATACCATCCTTCATACGGCGCCTTGTAAATTTCGCCCTTCGCTTCAAGCGCGCTCAACATATTCTGAACAACTATCTTATGTTTCACGTCGGTCGTGCGAATAAAATCATCGTATTCCACGTCAAGCAGTTTCCACAACTGTTTGAATTGAGGCACGATTTCGTCGACATATTGCTGGGGCTCTTTATTTTGATCACGCGCAGCTTTTTCAACCTTCGTCCCGTGCTCGTCCGTGCCCGTCAGGTAAAAAGCGGGTTCACCCCTCAATTTGCGGAAACGCGCGAACGCGTCGCACAAAATCGTCGTATACGCGTGCCCGACGTGCGGTTTGGCGTTCACATAATAAATCGGCGTCGTAATATAAAAAAATTTAGCCATCGGAAAAATTCTCCAGCGTGACCTGCGCTTTGGTTAAAACCAGTTTGACATTCGCGTTTTCATCTATGGACTTTCTCATATCGGCAAATTCATTGAAAAGGGCGAACACTTCTTCAAAATGCTTGCGGCCGATCAAGCGCTCCATCGGATACGCGCGGTCCGCGTAAAGGAGATAATCCGATTTTCCGCTCGCGCGAAACACCAGAAGATCGCGCGCCCATTCAAGCAGAAAATCAAAAAGCGCCAGCATCGCCGGACGCTTCAAGGAATGAAACGCGTCCAGGAAAGATACCGGATCCCGGAACAATCCATCCAGCCACGTCTTTCGTTCCTCATACAACCCACGCGCGTGCGCGTCGCGTGCCCAGCCCAGGTTCCCTTTGGAAAGACGCGACAAAAACGCCGCTTCCGCCGGCTGAACCCCTTCCGCTGTCAGCATCTGCCAGATTGTATCGGCCCGGAAACCGGGGACCCGGATTTCGACCGCCCGCGAAACGATTGTGTCAAAAAGATTGAGCGCGTGATTGACCAGAAGGATGATCACATTGCCCGCCGGCGGTTCCTCCAGGCTTTTCAGAAGCGCGTTCTGCGCCTGGTCTGTCAAGCGTTCGGCCAGATTAAAAACAAACACTTTGACTTTCGCTTCAAGCGGCTTCAGCGACAGCCAGTTTTTAAAATCCCGCGCGTCCTCGATTTTAATCGATGAGGCGTCTTCATCGAGCCCGTACCACTTCACATCCGGATAGATTCCCTTGTCAATCCGCTCACAGGTGGAACAGGCGCACGTTTCACCGTCATCCGCCCGTTTCACGAATGTTTCGCAATTAATCGCCTTGGCGAACGCGATGGCAAGCGCTTTTTTCCGCTCCTGTTCCTCGCCCGTAAACAGATACGTCGTCGCCAGACGCGCCCCGCGGATCTGGCCGGAGAGAAGGTCAAATGTCTTTTGATCAATCAAATCATTTGAAGGCATGGGCTAAAATACTTTCTATTCTTTTTTTTACTTCCTGTTTGGACGCCTGTGTCGAAATCACCGCGAAGCGCTTCGGTTCCAGTTTCGCGAGCGACCGGTACCCGCGCCGGATTTTTTCGTGGAACGCGATGGGCTTGTGTTCCATCCGGTCCTTGCGCCCCGCGCGCTTCAGGCCCGAACGCACATCAATATCGAGCAGGAACGTCAATGCCGGTTTCACATTCCCGCGCGCGAACGGAACCAGCTTCAATAATTCCGCGAGGCGCCATCCGCCCGCGTAACCCTGATACACCACGGTTGAATCCTCAAAGCGGTCACTGATGACGACCATACCTTTGTCAAGGGCGGGACGGATAATTTCATCCGTCATTTGGGCGCGCGCGGCGAGATACAGAAAAAGCTCCGTACGAAGCGACATTTTTTTATTTTGGGGATCAAGCAAAATGTGACGGATGTCTTCCCCGATTTTTGTGCTTCCCGGGTCCCTGACCAGCAAAACCTTTTTCCCGCGCCGCCGCAAATAATTCACGGCGAAACGGATGCTCGTGCTTTTCCCCGTTCCTTCCCCGCCTTCAAATGTTATGAACGTGCCTTTTTTCATGATTTCCGCCTGATTGCTTTTGCGCATTATATATCATTGCCGGCAGATGTTCCACTGAGGACTGGGGAAGGATAAGGCCAATTCAAGCAAACCCGGCCACGGCCTGATTTTATTAAGCCGTCACCGTCAAGTCAGCAATCGGCTCAGGTTCAGAGGTGGCAAGACGATCGTTCGTTAGACCTTTTTTGAAACGGTCCGTCACCACCGCCCAATTGATGTGTTTAAAAAAAGCGGCGATATATTTCGCCCTGTCCAGTTGATAATCCGTCATGTACGAATGCTCAAACACATCCATGACCAATATCGGCCGGCCGCCCGCAAGATGCCCGACGTCATGCTCATTCACCCATACATTCACCAGCTTGCCTGTCCTCGGATCCCAATAAAGCACGGCCCAGCCGATACCGCGCATGAGCCCGGTCGAGATAAAATCCCGTTTCCAGGCCTCAAAGCCTCCGAAATCCTCCGCTATTTTTTTAACAAGGACGCCCTCAACATCCGGAGAACCGTTCCCTCCGAGATTTTCGAAATAATACTCATGCAGTAACGCCCCGTTCAATTCCCATCCAAACCGGCGTTTTAATTCAGCATATTCTGGAGTATCGCTTTTCTTCTCCGCCAGCAGCGCAGCCAGTTTATTGTTAAGGATATTCGCGTTGTTCACATACCCGCGGTAAAGAACGAAATGATTATTCAGCAGAGTATCGCTAAAGCCATCCATGCCAATCAGGCCGGAAAAATCCTTTGGTTCAATTTTCTCCTCTGCCGCCGTATTTTTCACAGGTTTTTCCTGCGAATACGCGGCACTTGTGCCAGAAAGAAAAATCGCGGCAAATAAAACGGCACTCACAATAATCATCCTTTGGCCGTCTAAAGTATCCCGTTGAAACTGTCTGGATAATTCCATTTTGCCCTCCTCCGCGTCAAAACACTTTTTTGATTTTGACACCGTCCGGTGTGTCTTCAAATATAAACCCCGATTTTTGCGCAAGGTCCCGCAACTCATCCGCTTTCTTGTAATTTTTTTCCGCGCGCGCTTTTTGCCTGTCTTTCGACAGCTTTTTGATTTCATCCGGAATTTCCGGGGACATCCAATCGTAAGGAAA
>CAZFUU010000018.1:0-7723 GCA_964522565.1 uncultured bacterium
TCCTCCGGACAGGACCTGGGCGAAGAAGGATGTTTAAGCCTGCCCGGGATTGCCGCTGAAATCTGGCGCGCCGCAAAAATCAAATACCGGGCGATGGATCTGGAAGGCAAGACGTTCACCGAAACAGCCGAAGGATTTGTCGCGCGGGTGATTCAGCACGAAGTCGATCACTTAAACGGCATTCTGATTATTGACCGCGTGGATTTCGGAAGACGACAAGAGCTTCTCAGGACATATCCCAAGCTCTGATTATGAAAATCGCGCTTTTCAGTTCATCGGAATTTTCTTTTCCTCTCATCGAGGCGCTCGTGAAATCTCCCCACAGTTTGTCTTTGATTGTGACCCTGCCTTCGCGCGCAAAGGGGCGCGGGCAAAAAATGGAATCGAACCCCGTTAAATTATTTGCCGAAAAACATCGGGTCCCGTGTGCCGAATTGGAGACCTTAAAAAACATGGACGCACGGCTGCTCTTTGCCAAAGACACATTTGATATCATCGTCGTGGCTTCTTATGGAAAAATGATACCCGAAGATATTTTCGCATCGGCAAAGACAGCCGCATTAAACGTGCATCCATCGCTTCTGCCAAAATACAGGGGCGCTTCACCGGTTCAGGCCGCTCTTTTAAACGGGGACCCGAAAACCGGCGTCAGTATCGCTGAAATCACCTCAAAACTGGATTCCGGCGATATTTTTTCGCAGGAAGAAACTGCTATAGCCATCAACGAACATGCGGACAAATTGTCAAAGCGCCTGGCCCAACTTTCAGCGCGATTACTGCTTCAGACAATCAAAAATTTCGAAGCCGGCACGATTCGCCGGGCGCCGCAACATGACGCCCTCGCTTCCTATGCCTCAAAAATCCGGAAAGAAGACGGAAAAATCAATTGGCATGATTCCGCCCGCAAAATCAACAACCAAATCCGCGCCTATTCTCCGTGGCCGTCCGCGTTCACGTTCTTCAACGGCAAACGCTTGAAAATTATCGAAAGCGCCGTCATGCAGGATTGCCCGACAGATAACCTCTCGGCGCCCGGTTCGATTCTTGAAATTCACAAATCTGGAACAATTTCACTCGCGACCGGAAACGGGATATTATCGGTTTCACGGATTCAGCTTGAAGGCCACGCGGCGATAACCGCCAAGGACTTTGTCAACGGCCAACGGATCCAAACGGGGAACCGTTTGGGCGCGTGATGATCAAGGTTTTGCATTTAACCACTCACCTCAATGTCGGCGGAATAACCGTCTATATCCGGATGCTGGCAAAAGAAATGCAGCGCTTGGGGTATGATTTCTCCGTGGTTTCAAGCGGGGGAACGGAAGCCGAATCACTCGAACAAAAAGGGATTCGCTGTTTCACGTTCAACCTGAAAACCAAAAGCGAATTGAGCCCAAAAATTTACATGGCATTGCCGTCGTTAATCCGTTTCGTCAAGAAAGAAAAAACGGATCTTCTGCACGCGCACACGCGCGTCACGCAAGTGCTGGCATGGTGGATCCGTTTCTTTACGGGGGTTCCTTACGTCTCGACCTGCCACGGTTTTTACAAGCGCCGATTGGGGCGAAGAATTTTTCCGGCGTGGGGCAATCATGTCGTCGCCATCAGCGAACCGGTCGAGGAGGATATGAGGAAACATTTTCATGTCCAGAAGGAACGCGTCAGCACGATTTTTAACGCGATCGACATCGAGGAACTTCGCGCCAGGTACGCCGAAAAAAATCCACTTCAGATCCGGAAAGAATTGAATATCCCTTCTGACAGCCCGGTGGTGGGAATTGTGGCGCGCGTGGTCAAAGACAAAGGGCATGAATACCTGCTTGCCGCGGCCGACCGGCTCATCCGCGAGCGGTTTCCGAACCTGAAAGTCCTGGTCGTCGGAGGAGGCAATGATCTTGACCGAATTAAAAAATTAGCCCGAAATCTCGGTTTGAGCCAGTCGGTCTTTTTCACAGGATCCGTCAGGGATATCACTTATCCTTTGGCCGCAATGGATATATTTGTTTTGCCCGCATGCTGGCGAGAGGGATTCGGCCTCTCGATTATTGAAGCCATGTCACTGTCAAAACCCGTTGTGGTCACGAACATCTGGGCTTTAAATGCGCTGGTCACCGACCGGGTCACGGGCCTCCTGATTCCGCCGAGAAACCCCGAAGCGCTCGCGAACGCGCTAACCGAACTTCTGGAAAACGGCGAACTTCGTTCCCTCATTTCCGAAAAAGGCAACGATATGGTCACACAGGAGTTTTCGATTTCAAAAATGGCGGAGAACATGGACGCGCTATACCGCCGGATCATTGCGGAAACAGCGCGCACCGGTCAAAATATTTCCGCCTGAAAATCCGGTAATAATTTTTATCTGATTGGGCTTGTCGAAAAAGTCCGTTGTGATATAATACAAAACTTCAAAAAAACTAAGCAAACGCAATTGTTAATTGAATCAAATAATCAAATTCAAAGTTTCAGAACAGATAATAACTTTTAAACTACCCGCAGGAGGATCATATGCCAGTGAAAGTTGCTATTAACGGATTCGGAAGAATCGGCCGTCTTGTCTTAGCCGCCATGGCGGAACAAAACCTTTTAAAAGATTTTAATGTCGTCGCGGTGGTCGATATTTCCACCGACGCGAAATATTTCGCCTATCAGATGAAATACGATTCCATTCACGGGAGGTTTGCCGGAACATTGTCGACGGAAAAAAGCAACCCTTCATCGACGGAAGACGATATCCTGGTCGTCAACGGGCAGAAGGTTAAATGCGTGATGGCGACCAAAACGCCGGACATGCTGCCGTGGAAAGATTTGGGAGTTGAGTATGTCATTGAATCGACCGGGCTGTTCACCGATGCCGAAAAGGCCGGTCTTCATCTGAAAGCGGGCGCGAAAAAAGTCATCATTACCGCGCCGGGCAAGGGCGGAGTCAAAACGCTCTTAATCGGCGTCAATGAAAACACCTACAATCCCGCAAGCGATCACGTGGTGTCAAACGCTTCATGCACGACGAACTGTTTGGCGCCCGTTGTTCATGTGCTTCTGAAAGAAGGGCTCGGGATCGAAAACGGACTGATGACAACCATCCATTCCTACACCGCGACCCAAAAAACGGTCGACGGGCCTTCGAAAAAAGATTGGCGCGGAGGTCGTGCGGCGGCGATCAATATTATTCCGTCGACAACCGGCGCGGCCAAAGCGGTCGGCGAAGTATTGCCGGCCGTAAAAGGAAAATTGACCGGCATGGCGTTTCGAGTGCCAACGCCGAACGTGTCCGTCGTTGATTTAACCGTCCGCACAGAAAAAGATACTTCGATCGAGCAAATTGACGGTTTGCTCAAGACAGCGTCAGAAACTTATTTGAAGGGGATTCTGGAATACACGAATGAGGAAGTCGTCTCCACGGACTTCATTCATTCCAAGAGCTCTTCGATTTACGACTCGCTGGCGACGCTTCAAAACAATCTGAAAGGCGAAAAACGGTTTTTCAAGATTGTCTCTTGGTATGACAACGAATGGGGCTATTCAAACCGGATTGTCGACTTGCTCAAATTCATGGCGAAAAAATAAACCGCTCTGCGAAATCAAGAAAGGAACGCGTGGGATGAACAAGAAAACCATCAAGGATATTGAGTTCAACGGAAAACGGGCAGTCGTGCGCGTGGATTACAATGTTCCGATTGAAAACGGAACAATCACCGACGACGCCAGAATCGTCAAAACACTGCCGACGCTCAAATACCTGATGGAGCACGGCGCCAAACTGATTTTAATGGCGCACCTGGGACGCCCCAAGGGCAAGAAAAATCCCGATTACACCCTCAAACCGGTCGCGGAACATTTGAGCCGGCTTATCGGAAAACCCGTTCTCTTCGTTCCGGACTGCGTGGGTGAAATCGCGCAGAAAGCAACCTCCACTTTGAAAAACGGCGATGTGGCTTTGCTTGAGAATTTAAGGTTTTACGCGGAAGAAGAAAAAAACGACGATGGATTCGCCAAACAGCTCGCGTCGCTCGGGGATATTTACGTCAATGACGCTTTCGGCGCCGCGCACCGGGCGCACGCGTCCACCGCGGGAATCGCCAAATACCTGCCGGCCGTGGCGGGGTTTTTGCTGGCGAAAGAAATCGAATATTTTGACAAGGCGCTTGAGAATCCCGAGCGGCCTTTCGTCGCGATTTTGGGCGGCGCGAAAGTCATCGATAAAATCAAGGTGATCGAAAATCTGATGAAAAAAGTGGACGCGCTGCTGATCGGCGGGGCAATGGCGTATACGTTTTTGAAAGCGCAAGGCCATCCAATCGGCAATTCGAAATTCGACAGCGAGGGATTCGATATCGCGAAAAATCTTCTGGGAAAATTCATCCAAGGCAATCTCCAGGTCATTTTTCCAGACGACCACGTGATTTCGGATAAATTTGACAAAGAGGCGAAAGCGGAAATATGCGCGATTGACATTCCGGACGGCATGCTGGGGCTTGACATCGGGCCCAAAACCACCGAACGTTTTTGCGCGGAATTGCAAAAAGCGAAAACCGTTATTTGGAACGGCCCGCTGGGGGTTTCTGAAATCGAACAGTTTTCAAACGGAACCAAAAAAATAGCGGCTTGTTTGGCCGGTTTGCAGGGAACGACAACAATCGTGGGCGGCGGAGAAACGGCGGCGGCGGTTGCGGATTTTGGTTTCGAAGAAAAAATGTCGCACGTATCCACCGGCGGCGGCGCCTCCCTCGAATATCTGGAAGGGCAGGTCCTTCCCGGAATCGACGCATTGCAATCGAAATAACCAGCCGAAAGGACACATATGAAACGGATTCTTATCGTCGGTAACTGGAAAATGCATAAAACAATTTCGGAATCGGTTACACTCGTCAACAGCGTGAAGGCAGGCGTGCATAAAAGTACCGACTGCGATGTCGTCGTTTGCCCGACGTTCACGGCGCTGGCGGCCGTTTCGGAGGCAATCCGGGAAAGCAATATCGATTTGGGCGCGCAAGACATGTATTCTGAAAATGAAGGCGCTTTTACGGGCGAAGTATCTCCGATGATGCTCAAGGACGTCGGGTGCAGGTATGTCATCCTGGGTCATTCCGAGCGGCGGATTTATTTCGGAGAAAAAGACGAGCTCATCAATCAAAAAGTGCAAGCCGCTCTCAAATATAACCTCGTCCCGATCGTTTGTGTCGGAGAAACGCTTGAGGAACGTGAAAGCCGGCTGGTTTTCGAGGTCGTTAAAAAGCAGTTCGACAATTCGCTGAAAGACATGGACGCCGAATCCATCCAAAAAGTCGTCATCGCGTATGAGCCCGTATGGGCGATCGGAACCGGCCGGAACGCCACGCCGGAACAGGCGGAGCAAATGCACTCCTACATCCGACGGCTGCTGAACGAGCGTTTCGGGTCAGACGTGGCTTCAAGAGTGAAAATTCTTTACGGCGGCAGTGTCAAACCAGACAACATCGCACAGCTGGCCGCGCGGCCCAATATTGACGGCGCCCTTGTCGGAGGCGCCAGCATCAAAGCCGAGGCCTTCATTCAGATTGTGGCCAACGCTAATTCTCAACCGGAAAACAAACCCGTTAGAAACTGATGCGTCGTAATGTAATAGGAGTGGGAATACCACTCAGTAAAACGATCGCAGGATTTAACAGGTCCGCATGGATTTCTAAACGGGGTAAAGACGCGGCGGCAACCCGCCGATAAAGCAAGGGATATATGGTTACATTACTTGTCATCGTTCATGTGTTTGTTTGTCTTTTCCTGATCGTGGTCATCTTGCTTCAAGCCGGCCGCGGGCAGGGACTCAGCTGGGGCACCTTCGGAGGGACTCCTCAATCGATACTCGGAACGAAAACGGCCAGTTTTTTCACTCGTTTGACAACGGCCTGCGCGTTCATCTTTCTGTTTACCTGTATCGGACTGAATATCGTCGAAACTCAAAAATCCAGGTCGCTGCTTTCTCTCAGCCAGACGGCAATGGCGCCCGTCGATCTTGAAAAAATCAAGCAGGCGCTGGAAGAAGTAAAAAGGAAAGAAGCCGCGGGCGAAAATGAATCTGCGATGCCTTCAGAAGTTCCGGCGGAAAGTTCCGAGTTGATTCAGAAAACTCTAGAGGAAGAAACGGTCGGACAGGACCAAGCGACAACGGAATCCGCAGCCGCATAACACACACTAAAAAAGGGATGAACTGCTATGCCTGAACTTCGAAAAGATCCGATTACGAACAGGTGGGTGATTATTGCCACGGAGCGGGGGGAGCGGCCATACGATTCCGGCAAAGTGGAGCACAAATGGACAGACAATAATCAATGTCCGTTCTGTGCCGGTCATGAGTACATGACGCCGCCTGAAATTGCGGCCATTCGCGAAAAAGGAAGCAAACCGAATACGTCCGGCTGGCAGGTCCGGGTCATCCCCAATAAATTTCCCGCTCTGGGGATTGACAAGGATCTTCAGAAACGCGCGCACGGGTCATATGATCAAATGACCGGTTTTGGCGCCCATGAAGTTGTCGTTGAAACGCCCGAACATAAAAAATTATTCCACGAACTTCCCGTCGAACACATCAAAAATGTGCTTGGTGTCTGCCAGGATCGGATCGAAGACCTTCATAAGGATATTCGTTTCCGGTATGTGCTTTTATTCCGCAATGAAGGGCCTCAGGCGGGCGCATCCCTTGAGCATCCGCATTCACAGCTGATTGCGACACCGATTACGCCCAAGCGGGTCAAAGAAGAATTAAGCGGAGCGGAGGCCTATTATAAATTAAAGGAACGCTGTGTTTTTTGTGACATTATCCGGGAGGAAATGGATGATCAGGAAAGGATTATCTACGAAAATGAGCACTTTATCTCATTCTGCCCATACTGGGCGCGGTTCCCGTTTGAAGTATGGACACTCCCTAAAAAGCATGAATTGAATTTCTACAGCTCCCGTGAGCATCTCTTTGAAATGGCGCAGGCATTAAAAATCAGCATTAAAAAGCTGGGCATGGTGTTAAATCAGCCGGATTACAATTTTATCGTTCATACGGCGCCTAATCTTTTCTCGAGAAGAGGATACTGGCAGACCATTCATGAGGATTATCACTGGCATTTTGAAATCATCCCGCGGCTGACCAAAGTCGCAGGTTTTGAATGGGGCACGGGGTTCTATATCAATCCGACACCTCCGGAAGAGGCGGCCGGGTATCTGCGCGAAGCCATTGTTACATCCTGAAACCGTTTGTAGCCCTTTCACTGAAGGGTTCGCATGAGATTATTTCATCTGTCATCATAAAGCGCGATGCAAACACCTGCCTCTCAAAATCAATCCTTAGGCGATTCCATCCGTTATATCCGCGGGATCGGGCCCAAGCGCGCCGAAGCGCTCCAGCGACTCGGCGTGAGGAACATCAAGGATCTTTTTTATTTTTTCCCGCGGCGGTATGAAGACCGGAGCCGTTTCACCCCGATTTCCGGGCTCCCCCTGGACGAAACCGTCACGGTCAAGGGAGAAATCATCGGCACATTTTTCCGCCCGACGAAAAGCATCTCGATTTTCGAAATGCTTGTCAGCGATGAAACGGGAAGCATCCGGGCGGTTTGGTTCAATCAGCCCTATTTGCGCAACAAGTTCGAAAAAGGGCAGACAATTATCCTGAGCGGAAAAACCGAACGATATCAGGATCGTTTTCAGTTAAGTTCGCCGGAGTACGAATTGATCGTGGAAGGGGACGAAGATCCAGTTC
>CAZFUU010000018.1:7733-14203 GCA_964522565.1 uncultured bacterium
CGCCCAGGCCGTGGCCCAGGTCAACATTGCGGCCTCCAAAGACGACACCCTGCCGATCCTCACCGGTGTGCGGGTGGAGATCGACGGCGAACGCATGACGCTGTTGGCCACGGACCGTTACCGCCTGGCCATGCGTGAACTCCTCACGAAACACCTGACGACTCATATCCATGAATTTTCCCCCGATGGAATTTTAAAAAAATACGCTTTGCCAGATCTTCGCGCGGCGCTTGCTCAGATGCATTTCCCGGACAGCTTTCCCGCGCTGGACGCCGCCAAGCGGCGCATGATTTTTGATGAATTTTTTCTGTTCCAGCTGTCATTATTATCGAAAACAAAAACGACAAAAAAAGCGGGGGAAGGCATTTCGCTAGGCCCTGACGCGAAATTACCGGAAAATTTCCGCGCACTACTGCCGTTCGAGTTGACAAACGACCAGGAAAACGCTGTGGAAGAGATTTCAAGGAATCTCGCCTCGGACACGCCGATGAACCGTTTACTGCAGGGCGAAGTCGGATCCGGTAAAACCGTCGTGACGGCATATTGTCTGTGTCTTGCGGCGCATCGCGGTTATCAATCGGCCCTGCTGGTTCCCACGGAAATTCTTGCCGAGCAGCATTTCCAGAAATTAAAGCCGCTTTTCGACCGGCTCAATATCACTTCCTGTCTTTTGACCGGCAGTATTGAAGAAACGGAAAAGCGAGCGCTCCACGATCAAATTAATGGCGGCCAAGTTTCCATTGTGATCGGGACGCACGCGCTTCTTCAGCAGGAAGTAAATTTCAGCCGCCTGGCCTTGCTGGTCATTGACGAACAGCAGCGCTTCGGTGTCGAACAACGCGCAAAACTGCTTGAACGAAAGCCCCGGCCGCATCTTCTGGTCATGTCGGCCACCCCCATCCCGAGAACGCTTGCGCTGACCCTTTACGGCGACCTGGACATTTCGACCATCAAGCACCTCCCGAAAGACCGCAAGGAAATCAAAACCTACTGGATTTCTCAGAACAAGGAAGCCGAAGTCCTCGCGCATATCGCAAGCGAAATCAAAAAGCAGGGCGTGCAGGCCTATATTTTATTCCCGATTATTGAAGCGAACGAAGCCCTTGCCGACGTTCAGGCCGCGACACAGGAATATGAAAAATTAAAAAACGGCGCGTTTAAAGGTTTTCGCGTCGGCCTCGTGCACGGGCGAGTCCCGAAACAGGAGCGGGAACAAGTAATGGCGCAATTCCACGCCAATCAGATTCAAATCCTGGTCGCCACTTCCGTGATCGAAGTGGGCGTGGACAATCCGAACGTCACGCTGATGGTGATTCAAAATTCCGAACGTTTCGGCCTGGCACAGCTCCATCAAATTCGCGGACGAATCGGCAGAGGATCAAAAGCCTCGAGCTGTTTTTTGTTCGGCAATCCGGCGACGGAAGAGGGAAAAAAAAGATTGCGCCTTTTGACAAAAATTCACGACGGATTTGTCATTGCCGAAGAAGACCTCCTTTTGCGCGGGCCGGGCGATTTCTTCGGAACGAAACAAAGCGGCATTCCTTTTTTCCAAATAGCCGACTTCATTCGGGACAAGGAACTTTTGCATGCAACACGAACCGAAGCGCTGGAAATCCTGTCGGCGGACCCGAAAATGGAACGCGCTGAACATCGCGCGCTCACGGCAGAGATCGAATCCAGGCAGCGGCCGGAACAATTATCATGAGAATCATTTCCGGAAAATTCAAAAGCCGGATTATTCGGTTTCCGAAAACAACGCTGACCCGGCCCGTCATCGACCGCGCGAAAGAAACCATTTTCAATATTTTGGGCGATCGCGTGCCGGATACCCGGGTTCTGGATCTCTACGCGGGAAGCGGCAGTTTGGGACTGGAAGCGCTCAGCAGGGGAGCGCAATTTTCCATTTTTGTCGATCATGCCCCTGTTTGCATCAAATGCATCCGTGACAATTTATCGGGTCTGGGGATTTCTCATCAGGGAAAGACCATTTGTTCGGATATCTTTGCCGCCATCAAATCCCTGCAAAAAGCAGGTGAAAAAGTGGACTTAATCTTTCTCGATCCTCCTCACAACAAAGGACTTATCAAAAAATCGTTGAACCTCATCGACCGTTCTGATATATTAACGCCCGCTGGAATAATCGTTGTAGGACATTCAAACAAGGAAGGCATCCCCGGCGACTTGCAGCACTTGACCCTCCAACGAAGTGTAAAAATCGGGCAGACATTCGTTAGTTATTGTGCCCAAAAGAGTTACGGAAACGAACAGCATGAAACGTAAAGCACTTTATACCGGTAGTTTTGACCCATTGACCTACGGTCATATGGACCTGATTGACCGTGCCCTCAAAATATTCGACCAGGTGTTCGTGGGCGTGGCGGTAAATATCGGCAAGAATCCTTTTTTCTCACTCGAAGAACGCCTGGAATTCCTGAAAGAAACCGTTGGCAAAATAGAAGGAGTCGAGGTCCAGTCGTTCGAAGGGTTAAGCGTGGATTACGCCAAATCAAGGGGCATCCGGACAATCATCCGGGGCGTGCGGGCGACATCGGATTTTGATTATGAATTCCAGATGGCTCTGACCAACAGAAAACTTGCCGACGATATCGAAACCATGTTCCTGATGCCATCGGAGAAATTCTTTTACATTTCATCGCGGCTCATCAAGGAAGTCGCGATGCTGAACGGCGATCTAACCCATTTTGTCCCGCCCATCGTGCGAAAAGCACTGCAGAAAAAAATCCGTACCGGCCTATGATTCTGTCAGTCCTGGAATTAAAGGAAGGTGTCGCCCAAAGTGTCCGCAAGACATACGCGCCGGAAAAATTCAACCTGGACGCGGTTGACCTGCATTACCTGGGAGAGATTGAGCTGGACGGAACGGCAGAACGAGTCGGCGAAACTGTTTTTTTTAATGGGAAATTGACCCGGAAAATTGAGAAAATTTGCGCGCGTTGTGTCCGCGCCCTGGTCGAATCGGAACAAATCCCTTTCGACCTTTCCTACGAAACAGGGCATCAGGAATTCATCGATACCACCGATGATCTCAAGGATATTTTGTTTCTGGAGCGGGAAGAAAGATTTTTGTGCCGGAAAGATTGCAAAGGGCTGTGCCCGGATTGCGGCGCCGATTTGAATCACGAAGCGTGCCGATGCCAGAAGTAATCGGAGTTCCATATTTTTCGCGGCAATTATGAGACGGGGCCGACGGGGGATTCGGGTCTGTCATTGTGTCACGCGCTAAAATGTGCGGCCGCCGGCAGAAATAATACTTGAATTTATTTTAAAGAACGGTTATTTATACCAGAACAAAGAAGGAGATAAACCGAAGTGGCAAATCCAAAACGCAGACATTCAAATACGCGGACCCGGTTGCGCAGGGCCCATGATTTTTTGAAATTAAAATCACTTTCCAAATGTTCCAATTGCGGAGAAATAGCAATCCCGCACCGCATATGCGGAAAGTGCGGCTATTATAAAGGCAAGCAAGTCGTCACAATCAAGGCGAAATCAAAAGGAAAGAAAAAGAGCTCATGATCCGGATAGCTGTTGACGGAATGGGCGGCGATTTCGCGCCGCAAGTCGTGGTCGCGGGGGCAGTCGAAGCCGCCAATCTTTACGACGATATCGAAGTCGTGATTGTAGGCCGCGAAGACGCCATCAAGCGGGAACTGTATAAACACAAGGTGATCGGCGGCAAGATTGCCGTTCAGAACACTTCTGAAGTCGTTGAAATGAGCGATTCTCCCGTGCATGCCATCCGAAAGAAAAAGGACTCCTCCATCGCCGTTGCCATTGAAATGGTGAAACAAAAAACGGCCGACGCACTGGTGACGGCAGGCAACACGGGCGCCGCGGTCGCCGCTTCGACCCTGCATCTCGGACTGTTGCCCGGAATTAAAAGGCCCGGAATCGCCATCGCGCTTCCGAGTCCGCGCGGCATTGCGGTCGCGATTGACGTCGGTGCCAACATTGACCCGACTCCCGAGCATCTGTTGCAATACGCGATTATGGCGGAAACATACGCGCGCTATTTATTGAGAAAGAAACAGCCGTCCATCGGCCTGCTGAATATCGGTGAAGAGGAGTCGAAGGGAACAGAGCTGTTAAAAGAGACCTACCGGCTTCTGAGGGATTCAGGCCTGAATTTCATCGGAAATATCGAAGGGCGCGACTTTTTCTCGGGCAAAGTTGATTGCATTGTCTGCGACGGGTTCGTCGGCAATGTGACGTTGAAATTGACCGAAAGCATTCTGGAAATGATGATCACGCTCATTTCAAAGGAAATCAAAAAAAATCTTCTGGCGCAAGTCGGCGCTATTTTATGCAAGCCCGCGTTTGACTCGATCAGAAAAGAAACCAATTACGAAGACGCGGGAGGCGCCCCCTTGCTCGGGGTCAACGGAGTCGTAATCATCAGCCATGGAATCTCATCAGCCCGGGCGATTCAAAACGCGATCAGGGTGGGGCGCGACGCGGTCGCCAAACGCATCAATGAGCATATCATCGAAGGAATCAATGCCCACATGAAAAACAACGACAACGCCAACTCGCTTTCGCATAACCCTTCCAACAAGAACACGCCGCAATGAACCACAATCGTTTCGTAGGAATATTGGGAATGGGGGCATACGTCCCCGAAAAAAAATTAACCAATTTTGATCTCGAAAAAATTGTGGACACGTCAGATGAATGGATTCAGACACGAACCGGTATTCGCGAGCGGCGAATCGCGGAGAAGGGAACCCCGACAAGCGATCTGGCTTCAAAAGCATCCCTGGCGGCTCTTGCCGACGCCCATGTCCGCCCGGAAGATCTTGATTTGATCATTTGCGCGACCATTACACCGGACATGATGTTTCCAGCCACGGCATGCGTGGTTCAGCACAAAATCGGCGCGAAATGCCCGGCATTTGACCTATCCGCGGCATGTTCCGGATTTCCATATGCGTTGACCGTCGCGGAAGGACTGGTGCGCGCCGGAAGCTTCCGAAAAATCCTCGTGATCGGCGCAGAAGTATTGTCCAGTTTTATTAACTGGAAAGACCGGTCTACGTGCGTCCTTTTTGGCGACGGCGCGGGAGCGGCAATCGTCGGCGAGGTTGAGAACGGGCATGGAATCATATCAACCTACCTCGGCGCGGACGGATCTTTAGTCGATATTTTAAAAATTCCGGGCGGCGGATCGGCAATCCCGACAAGCATCGAAAGCCTTGAAACGGGAAAGCATTTTATGCACATGGAAGGGCAGGACGTGTTTAAATCTGCTGTTCGCGCCATGGAAAATGCCGTCAACGTAGCCCTCAAAAGAGCCAAGATCGAAATCAATGACGTGGCCTGCCTGATCCCGCATCAAGCGAACATCCGGATTTTAAAAGCGGTTGCGGACCGGGTCGGCATACCGGAAGAAAAAATGTTCATCAATGTCGACCGCTACGGCAACATGTCGGCGGCCTCCACGCCCGTTGCGCTTTACGAAGCGGTTCAACAAAACAAAATCAAAAAAGGCGATTATGTCGTTCTCGTCGCGTTTGGGGGCGGGCTGACATGGGCGTCTTGTGTCATCAAGTGGTAACGGATTGATTTTGCGATGAAACCCATTGGTTTTTTATTTCCGGGGCAGGGTGCGCAATATGTCGGAATGGGCTTGGACCTCTACCAAAACAATCCCGCCGCCAAGTCCGTTTTTGAGCGGGCAGATTCCGTGCTTGGCTATTCCATATCAAAGCTCTGCTTTGAAGGGCCCGAAGAAAACCTCATTAAAACAAAAATCACCCAGGTAGCCATTTTCGTCACGAGCATTGCGGCCCTGGAAGCATTTAGACAGGCCACTCCTGATTTGAAACCGGCCGTGGGTCTTGGGCTCAGCTTGGGGGAATTTAGCGCTCTTGTCGCCCTCGGTTCTATTTCCTTTGAAGATGGCTTGAAACTGGTTCAGCGTCGCGCCGAACTGATGGATGATTCGGCAAATACTCATCCGGGAACCATGGCTTCCATTTTAGGGATGTCGCTGACCGATATTCAGGCCATTTGCATTCAAACCGGCGCCGTAGCGGCCAACATTAACAGTCCGGAACAGGTCGTCATTTCAGGAACACTCGATTCCGTTCAAAACGCCTGCTCGCTTGCCGAAGCGCGGGGCGCTAAACGCGCCATCATGCTGAAAGTCGGAGGCGCTTTTCATTCGCCCCTGATGAAAGACGCGGAAGAGGGACTGAAACAAGTCCTTTCCCAAACCCGGATTTCGGCGCCCAAATCCGTCTTCATCCCCAACGTCACGGGAGAACCCGTTTCAGACCCCGACGAGATACGTCATCTTTTAGCCAAGCAGTTGACGTCGTCCGTTCAATGGGTCAAAAGCGTCCAAATGGCCCAACGGCTTGGCGTCAATTCTTTTATCGAAATCGGGCCGGGAAAAGTCCTGAAAGGCCTGGCGAAAAAAATAAACCCGGAATTACGCGTCCTCAATA
>CAZFUU010000019.1:0-14190 GCA_964522565.1 uncultured bacterium
CCCCTGTTCAAGAATCCCTTTTCCGTATCCTCCGGTCCCGTCCACCGCCGATAAAGGATATGGTCAACCTCAAACTGATCAAGCACTTTCCCTATTATAAAATCGACCATTTCAGCGATTGTTTGAGCCCCGGGGTAAAAAGCCGGAACAGCGGGAAGTATTGTAACACCAATTCTCGCAAGTGTTAACAGATTTTCTAAATGGATCGCGCTTAACGGGGTCTCGCGGGGAACCAGAACAAGGCGTTTTCCCTCCTTAATCGCGCATTCTGCCGCGCGCTCAATCAGGCTCTGCGAAATCCCGTTGGCGATACGGGAAAAACATGCGGTTGATGCCGGCACAATGGCCATGCCGGATATCGGATATGAGCCGCTCGCAATAGGAGCCGTCATGTCGCGGAAATTGTAATAAGTAATCTGCCGGGCTGATTCGTCTCCAAAAAGAGGCCCGATAAAATCGCCCCGTTCGAGGTCCTGAATATCGACATTCAGTTCTTCGCGGATAATAATTGCCGCATGTTCCGAAAGAGTCAAAGCAACCGGAAACTGTGCCCGAACAAGCTCCTGCACGAAACGAACGCCGTAAATCGCCCCGCTGGCGCCGCTGATAGCAACCACAAACGGTTTTTTGTTCACCATTGAATCATCTCCAAAATTACCCCGATCAAAACAACAAATCCGATCCACGCATTAGTGCCGTAAAACGCTTCCTGAATTCTCTTCAGCCCGTAGCGCCGGACAATGGCATGCCCGTAGGCCAATAAAATTGAAGCGATGACCACGGAAATCCCGTACCATATCTTTCGTCCGTTAGCCCAGCCGAAAAGGGCTAAACATACAATCGCCGCACCATGCAGAACCACCGACAAATTAACCGTTTTAAAAAAACCGAACCGCGATGGAAACGACTTCAGTCCCAGTTCCCGGTCGCTGTCCATATCCTGCAAGGCGTATAAAAGATCAAAACCGCTCACCCATGCCCAAACCGCGGCAAACAGCAAAACCGGCTGCCATGACCACACGCCCGTTCCCGCAAGCCATGCGCCTATCGGCGCAATTCCCAGTATCATACCCAAAAAAAAATGCGAACACCACGTGAATTTCTTCAGATACGGATAAATCATGATTAAAACCACCGGGACGGGTGATAAATAAAAACAAAGAGGATTCAAAAAATATGAAGCCGCCACAAACATCAAAAGCCCGAAAACTGTCCCCGCCCAAATCACGGGTCTCGAAACTTCCGTTATCAAACCAAGGCGGTACCGAGTGCGGCTATTCAAGGCGTCAAGCGGCTCGTCCACAAGACGGTTCCAGCTCATCCCGGCTGTCCTCAGGGCAACCATCGCAACAGTCACCCAGAAAAAAACCGGGAAACCGGGCCAGTTTTTATTCCCGAGTAAAAGGCCGAGATAAGCAAACGGAAGCGCAAAGACCGAATGTTCAAAACGAATCAGAACGAAAAAAGACCTTAATCGGCTCATTCAAATCCCCGTTAAATAATTCCGTGTAAGCATTTTCCCGGAGCACCCAGGCGGTTGACACGTTCCGTCACGCGACAATCTTCCTTGACAGGCGGCGCGTGATGCGGCTTCTCACGAGCGTCAATGATCAGCGGCCCCGAACAACCCCAGTGCTTGAATTCGGTAAAACTTTTAATCCCGTAGATATCTCTTGATGGATCCGAGCGCGTAAATGTAACCCATAAAAAATTACTCAAATTGTCAGCCGTAAATCGGGAGTCGTCGGCAATCACCATCAACGGAGTTTCATTTAAATTTGACATCTCCCGCCACAACACATCAAGCACCCTGATTTGCGCGGCCGTTTGCTCATACGTTTCAAAAGGAATGCCTTCCAGAACCAAAACGCCCGGCAAAGCAAATTTCGGCGCCTTCAAAAAATCCGGCAGTTTCAAATTTTCCGGCAAACAGGTCTCCAATTTTCTCCGGACACCTCCGGCAACCGCGATGACCACCTTGGATCCTTGATGAAGACCGGTGCCCGAATAGTCCAGCGTATCCATCGTGGTTTGGGTCTGAAAGTGCAAATCCGTTGTCCAGTCCGCGCGGCACAAGACATGCTCAAAAAAAGACCCGATATCCTGAATATCAAGCGACGGCGCATCTTCTTCGCTGACCATCATCAAATACTTCGCCAACGAACACGGTCCGTAGCCAAGAAGCGCGTTGGCAAGCGTCAGCAACTGACGTGGCTTCCTTTCACCATAGGGGATGTATCCTTCCCGGCCAATGGCAAGCATCAGGGGATGAACGCCCGAAGCATCGACGGCATGAACGGCTTTTACGCCCGGGATTTCCTTCGGGATTAACGGGCCGCCGATTTCCTGCACGAGTTTTCCCAGATAACTGTCTTCCTGCGGCGGCCGCCCGACTATCGTAAACGGCCAAACCGCATCACGCCGGTGATAAACACGTTCGACCCGCACAACCGGAAACGGATGGCGCTGACTGTAATAGCCCAGATGATCGCCGAAAGGCCCTTCGGGTTTCATGACCGCAGGATGAATCCAGCCCGTGATACAAAAATCCGCGTCATGAGAAATCGTAAATCCGTCGCGAATAACATAGCGGAACTGCCGGTTCCCGAGCCAGCCCGCGAACACGGCTTCGGGGAAATTTTCCGGCAGATACATCACCGCCGCGAATGAATGCGCCGGAGGCCCGCCGACAAAAATACTTACCCGGAGGGGCCGATTTAACGCAATCGCTTTCGCATGGTGACGTTCCATGTCCCTGCGCATTTGATAATGAATCCCCACTTCCCTGTTTTGCTCATATTCATTGCCGGAAATCTGGATTCGATACATGCCGAGATTGGAATTTCTGATTCCGGGTGACTCCGGATTTTCCGTATACACCTGCGGAAGAAAAATATACGCGCCACCGTCTTCCGGCCACGCCCTGATTTGGGGCAACTGGCTGACGGTCGTTTGGCAAGCGAGTACGGGCGATTGCCGAACACGGCGCGGACATCCTTTCGCAAATAAAGGCAACAGACCGAATTGACGAAAAGGTTGCGTCAATAAACGGGAGGGATCCGCTTTAAGGCGAAAAATGTCTTTGACGCGATCAAGTTCTTTCCGGAAAATATAACGGACTCGCGACAGGGTCCCGAACAGATTCGAGACGGCCGGAAACGGGCTCCCGATGACATGCTCATAAAAAACGGCCGGCCCTTGTGCGGCAAAAACGCGCCTTTGGATTTCAGCCATTTCCAAATCGGGATCAACCGGCTCTGGAATTCTGACCATCTGGCCGGTTTTCTCCAAATCAAGCAGGCAGGATCTCAAACTGTCATAACCCACAATGATACTCTCCCGATCATGTAAACCGTCAGGTTTTCAAAGGCCACAACTGGAGACCTGTTTGCGGATCAAATTCACGCTCCAATCGGCCGCCTTTGTACTCGGCAATCAAATACTCGGCCGCGAAAATTTTCGCGCCGCGCATCAGGTGCCCGCCGTAACAACGGCCCCTCAAATCCGCGAGCGTCACATGGGCATGAACAAACGGCCGGCCGTCTTTAAGCGAAATATTTCCGGTGCACGAAGTGATCTCCAGCTTCTTTTTCAGCTCCACGCAGGTCACATACCTTTTTTTCTGTTGTTCGTAATATCCCAATCGGGCCTTCGTTAACGCGCCGATGACCGAAAAAAAACCTAACTCGATTTTGTGCCGGACACAAAACAGATTCAACTCATCCAACAGGTCCGTCCCGGACCGGAACCGCCCCAGAAATGTCCTTGCCTTATGGACCCGCATGGATTTCCCTCTCTTCGGCAAACACTTGCGAATTGATCCATGAAATCATACGTTTTCGCTTTCACGGCATTCAATCCCGATACATTTCCATTTGACCAGCCGTTCCTCGTTATCAAAATAAAGATAAATTTTAGGCCGGTCAAACCACCCGTCTCTGGCATCATGATACAGCCAGCGTTCCAGGCCGTCGTCGGGATACCGTTCGATCGGATCGCCGACTTGTTCGGCCACTTGCCCTGCAAGCTGTCCTGGATTGATTTCGCCATCGGCGATAGCTTTGTGAACGGCCTCAAATGCCCGCAATTCCTGTTCCAGATATGCCTGCTGCCATTCTTCATCTTTTTTTAATTCCAATAAGGTCTGGATGCCTTCGCGTGAAATCGCGCATCCGGACAAAACAAGCACCGTCATGAGTATCGCAAAGCATCTTATTATTGTCATGATTTCCTCCGTAACATCAAAACACCAGAAACGATTTCAGGCCTTTTTGCCGGCCGAATACGCTTTGGCCAGATATCCGCCGACCGCATAATATCCCAAGTCAGCGGGATTAAACCAAAACGGTTTAACCCTGGAAATATCCAGGGTATTTTGCGCGCCGATGACCGCTTGGTCCGCTTTGACATCTTTAATTTCTCCGATAAACTGCGTATGGACACCGATCTCCGTGACTTTGATCACCGCGCACTCCAACACAATTGGAAATTCCGCAACGAAAGGCGCGTCGACGAATTCCGCGCGCACCGGAGTCAATCCGGAACGCTCAAATTTATTTTCGGTTTTTCCGGACGCGACTCCGAAATAATCCGCTTCGCTCAGGTATCTTTCGGACGGAATATTGACGGTAAACGCTTTTTTCGCCATTAAATTTCCGTACGTGTGCCTCGCCTTTCTTACCGAAATCGCCACGGCCGGCGGATCGGAACAACAGATACCGCCCCACGCAACGGCCATGGCATTCGGGACATCGCGAGAATCATATGTTCCGATAATTAAAACGGGCGTCGGCAAAACAATCGTCTTGGCGCCCAATGAGATTTTCATGATTATGCTGTTTTCCTTACAACGAAAAATCGTTTCCTGATGTCCGGTTACCCTGCAGATAACAAAACGATCCTTCCTCTTTTTCTTTTTAAATCCAGCTAAACCACCTTTGCTGCAAGATTATTCCGGTTCGTATTAAAAACGACGGCTGCCGATTTTCCTCCGGTCGTCGCCTGGATGCTCTTAATATTAATCCCGGATTTGGCAAGTTTTTTGGCAATTCCATCTAAAGCTCCTACGCGATTTCTGATAAGAACCGAGAGAACATCGACTTCGCGGCCAATAATGCCAATCATTTTGAGCAGTCTTCTGGCTTTGGCATTATCACTAGTCGCCAAATTCACACAGGCGTTTTTGCCATCGCCCCAACCCGCGATATGAAGGATATTGACATTACCCGCTTTCAAAAGCGTTGTGATTTTTGCCAGCATTCCCGGCCGGTGAGGGACAACGCAACGCAATTCTTTGATTTTCTTCGCCATATTTCCTCCCAAGGTGTTAATTTCCAGAATGGTTAAATTATAATATGTTCCGTGAATATATTACATCATAATTATGCCATTGTGCCATTCTCCTTACAATGCCGTCCAGGGGGATACCAGGCACTTTTTTACATATTAAGCTTAAGACAAAAATGATTGTATCCGTTAATTAAAGTATAGCGCGTAAGCGATCTAAAAGCCCATCGGCAAGGGGGCAGGCATGGAAAATAAAATGCTCATCAGGGCATATGAGTTAATACGTTCGTCCGAAGTATTTTTTGACCGGACGTCCCTGGAATGGACAAGACAACTCTACGCCATGTATAAGCGCGGATGGCTGTACGGTGCGACGCACGGGGATGACCTTCTGGCGGTCGCAGGCGCTTTCCGGATTTCCGAATGGGATGAAAAATATCGCCATGAGCTGCCCGAAAATGAAAGCGGCAATCTTCTTTATGTCTCCTTCTTTTGTTCCCAATCACAAGACATCATGATCGCCCTCAAGCTCTTGCGGCATTTCCTCAAGGAAAACCCGGAAATCAAGGAAATTGTTTATTACAAAAAGGATTGGAACGCGGGCCGCCGACGATTCAAGTTGATGAGACCCTCACAGCACGAATGGGCGACAAACCTGACGGAAAGCACTTTCAACGCTGAACAACCCCGAAAACGGTTAATCATCGAACCGCCGGAGCTGAATTCGGTTTTCAACGTGAAAAAATCTGCCGACATGCCTCTAGGCGCGTGGATGGCCAATTAACTCAGAAAATCGATCTCTCGCGATAAATACTGACCAGAAGTCCCAGCGCGAAAAATGAAGCCAGCAGAGAAGATCCTCCATAGCTGATAAACGGCAACGTCATTCCGGTAATCGGCGCGATCCCGATCGTCATCCCCATATTTACAAACGCCTGAAAGAAAAACATGACGACGATCCCCAGCGCCAGATACCTGGCCTTCATATCCGTGGTATGTCTCATGATTTGAAACCCGTAGCGAATCAACTGTGCGTAAAGAAAAATCAGCAACACGACTCCCATCAACCCGAACTCTTCTCCGATAACGCTGAAAATAAAATCCGTGTGATGCTCCGGAACAAAATCAAGCTGGGTTTGCGTTCCCTGCAAATACCCTTTTCCGAAAAGCCCGCCGGATCCGACGGCGATTTTGGACTGAATGGCGGTATAGCTGGCGCCGGTCGGATCAATCGACGGATCCAAAAAAACCAAAATACGTTTTTGCTGATAGGGTTTTAACGCATGCCACAACAAAGGAAAAACACCCGCGCTCAGGAGGAAAAATCCGACCAGATAACGAACGCGCACGCCCCATAAAAAAATAATCGCGAAAAAAACAGGAAAAAAAACCAGCGCCGATCCAAGATCAGGTTGTTTTAAAATTAAAAAAACGGGAACCGCCATCAACGCGCCACCCAAAAGAAGCGTTTGAAATTGTCCAGACTCAGGGCTTCTGCTTGAAAAAAACTCGGCGATGACCAAAATAGTGGCAACTTTCGCGAGTTCCGAAGGTTGCAAGGCATAAGGCCCAATATTGATCCACCGGCTCGCTCCGGACCGGACGCCGCCAAAAAAAGCCACATAAAGCAAGAGAATAAGCGCGATCGCATACAACAGATAGGACATGTTAAACAATGACCGGTATCCGACCCATACGCTTAAAAGAAAAACCAGAAACGCAATCCCCATCCACATCAGCTGTTTGGTGGCATAATCGCCCGGCATCCTGAATGAAGCCGCGTAAATCGCGACGATTCCGACGCCGGACAAAACCAGCATCACAAAAACAATCGGCCAGTGAATTCCCTTAAGAAACCTGGGGACCATAAATCTCATTCCAGATTCTAAGAACCTGTTTTGCGATCCGCGCGCCCGCGATTCCGCCCGACTGCCCTCTTTCCACCATAATCACCAGCGCGATTTTCGGATTGTCATAAGGGAAAAATCCGCCGAACCAGGCATGGGCAGCGCCCGGCGGCGCTTGTGCTGACCCGGTTTTGCCCGCCAATTTATTAAAATTAACTCTCGCCAGTTGTCCAGTCCCTTTTTTGGATTCCACGACCTGCAGCATCCCCTGCTTGATCGGCCTGAAAATATCGGGACGAATATCCAGCGTGTGCGACTTTGACCGGCGTTCCGCCTCTTCCAACAGAAGCGTCGGCTCGACAATCTTTCCATCCGTCGCAATCGCCTGAACAAGGCGCAGGACTTGGAGCGGCGTCACCAGCAGAAATCCCTGCCCAATCGCAAATGTAATCGTCTCTCCCCCATACCATGGTTCCTTGAATTTTTCCCATTTCCAACCGGCATCCGGAACCAATCCGCCCGAATTGGGCAATTCCAGATCCACCGGAACGCCAAATCCCAATTTCCTCGTATAATCGGCAAGCCGTTTTTCACCCAACAATCGCCCAATATTGTAAAAATATACGTTACATGACCTTTCAATAGCGCTAAAAAGGTCGACGGACCCGTGCCCCTGATGAAACCAACATTTAAACCGCCTGGATTTCCCACCAAATGAAAAATGCCCCGGACAATGAAAAGTCGTATGCGGTGTAATCAAATTATGTTCCAAAGCGGCCATGGCGGTAACCAGCTTGAAAACAGATCCGGGCGGATACCTGCCGTCAAATCCGCGATTGATGAGCGGGCGTTCTTTTGATCCGATCAACTCCAGCCGTTCTTCGTTTCTGCCGGAAACAACGAATGCGTTGGGATCAAAATCAGGGACACTCAAAGCCGCTAAAATTCCACCGCTATTGACATCCATGACCAGGATAGATCCGTTTCTTCTCGACAGTAGTGCGCGCAAATGATAGGAAAGACGCGCATCTAATGTCAATTTGACATCCTGTCCGGACACGGACTCACGCTCGCTGATAATGCGCACAGGCACACCGCGCGCATTCACCTCCAGTTGACGGCCGCCGTCCTCGCCCCTCAGTGTCCCGTCAAAAGCGCGCTCTATTCCGCTCCGCCCGATCCAGGAATCATGGGCGTAAACGCTTCTGTCAAGACGGTCGTATTCTTCACGCGTAATCTTGCCCACATATCCTAAAAGATGCGCCGCGACCTTTTTATGCGGATAATATCTCAACGCTTTGACTTGGATAAACACGCCCGAAATTCCCGGCCGATGCTCTTCAATTTCCATTGCGAGCCGCTTGGGGATATCCTGCCTGAGCAAAACCGGCGAAAAAGAGGCATTTCGGGCGCCTGACATGCGTTTTCGGAGATCATCCTCGGACATTTCCAGCAAACGGGTCAAATCATGCATATCCCCCGGATCAAAATCCTCCGGGATAATATACACATTAAACGACGGCCGTGTAGCCGCCAACAGCAAACCGTTTCGATCCAGGATGTCCCCGCGCGGCGCTTCCGTCCGAATCGCGCGGATGCGGTTCCGGTCCCCGAGAGATCTGTAATACGTGCCGCGCGTCACTTGCGTTTCAAAAAATCCGAAAACAAGATAGCCCATCAGCCCATACATGAATAGCTGTAAAATCCAGAACCGGGCCAGTATTTTAATCATAAGGTTGTCCTAAAATAATTCATACTGTTTATCAAGCAGCGGCTTCAGCCATTTTTCAAACAAAGGAAATAGAATCCATGACAGCAGCATACTATACAGCGAATCCATGATCGCCGAAACCAGTAAAAGCTGGCTCATGCCGAGATTTGGCTGGAAAAACAGGCCTAAAACCAGAAAAAATACCGAGGAAAACAAAACCGCGGTGAACAAACTCAGCATTTGGATCCATCCTTTGTCCCGGTCAAAACGAACGGCCAGAAACTGGAGTACGATTGCGCCTGCCACATAAGAAGAGGTGTGAAGCCCGAAGAACGTATTGGCGAATAAATCCTCGATTAACCCGAAGACAAGCGCCAGAAACGGCATGCTTTTGCGGTCGATTTTAAAGCCGTAAAACGCCAGCAGGATAAAAAAGAAATTCGGCTGAATCCCGCGAATCGCGATCACCGGCCGTATCGACAACTGAAACCACACCAGCACCAAAAAATACAAAATAAACTTGAATCGAAATCCCGCTATCCAAAACATTTATTGTATGCCCCTTCAATTAATCGCAAAATGTTAACGTCCGGCTATTCTTTTTTTAACGCATAAAAGCTCTTCCAATTTCGAAAAAGCAACGGACGGCTTGACGATCGCATAAAGCATCAACCTGTCCTTTTCCTCCGCCACTGAAATCACGTGACCAATCGGAATGCCTTTCGGATAGATTCCGCCCATGCCGGAGGATACAATCAGGTTACCGACCTGCACTTTTGCCCTTTGATCCAAAAATGTCATTTTCAATACCATCGTGCCGGTCCCTTCAATCAACCCCACATCCCTCGTTGAAACGTCCAGAGCGCTGACGCGCGATTCACGGTCCGTAATTAAAATCGCGCGTGAAGAATGCCTGCCGGCAAGGACAACTTTTCCGACCAGCCCGTCGGGATGAATCAAAGGCGTATTTTCGAATATACCGTCTTTTTTTCCGCGGTTAATGACAATATAGTGCGACCAGCTTGCGGGATCACGCCCGATGAGGACAGCGGGAATCGTCGGATCTGAAAGGCGGTTTTTCAGATCAAGCAGGGCTTCCAACCTTCGGTTTTCCTGCTCAACTCCCGGATAGTCGACCAGTTTACGCTCCAGTTCCGAAACCGTCTTTTTCAGCGCCTCGTTTTCGTTTTTCAGTTTTGGCCATTCAACAATATAACCGGCTTGTTTTTTTGTCCAAAGAATGACAATCGTCTGAAGATTAAAAACGGGACTGATGATCGCGGTGGCGGTCATTCTCGCGCGTTGAACGAGATGGGGAGATGTAACACCAACCGCAACAGGAAGAACAAGAGCGCAGAGAAGAAAAAACGCGTATCGAAGTCGCAAAGGATTCCCCATTTCAATCGATCCCTACGTCCGCAGAAAAAGCAAACAATTAATCCAAATGTTAAACTTGCGGCCGACACCATTCACGATTGCCGGTTTTTATCAGTTTTTGACGCTTTGAATTCCGGTGCCTTTATACTTTCGAGATAACCCAAGAGACACCGCAGCGTTTCCCGGAGAAATATGAACCGGAAAAAACGTCTTTAGAGGTCGTACGGCTTGTGATTCGTATTAACAGAAAGGCGTTTCAGAAGATAAATGTCGCTCAGATACCGTCCCGTCCCCAAAGCAACGGCCGTCAGCGGATCGTCCGCAATATGAACCGGTAGCCCCGTCTCTTCACTGATCAGCTTATCAAGACCGCGCAACAGCGCCCCGCCGCCCGCCAGAACGATGCCTTTGGAAATCAAATCCGATGACAATTCCGGAGGAGTCCTTTCCAATGTAATCCGAATCGCCTCTAAAATTGATGAGATGGGTTCGGCCAGTGCTTCGCGAATCTCCTCGCTGGAAACCGTGATGGTTTTCGGAAGCCCAGCCAAAATATCACGGCCGCGCACTTCCATCGTTGTTTCCTCTTCAAGCGGAAACGCGGATCCAATCCTGATTTTAACTTCTTCCGCCGTGCGTTCGCCGATCATCAAGTTATACGTTCGCTTCAAATGCGAAATAACCGCCTCATCAAATTCATCGCCCCCGATACGGATGCTCTTTGAAAAAACGATTCCGGCAAGAGAAATAACCGCTATCTCCGTTGTTCCGCCTCCGATATCGACAATCATATTTCCGGACGGCTCCTGAATCGGAAGCCCGACTCCGACCGCGGCGGCAATCGGCTCTTCGACCAAAAGAACGGGACTTCTGGCGCCGGCACGCTCCGCGGAATCTTTGACCGCGCGCTTTTCGACTTCGGTAATTCCGCTCGGAACGGCAATGACGACACGCGGTGCGACCCACGGGCGATGACGATGCACTTTGCGAATAAAATAACGAAGCATCGCTTCCGTGATTTCAAAATCCGCGATGACGCCGTCTTTCATCGGGCGCGTGGCGATAATATTTCCGGGCGTTCTGCCGAGCATTTTTTTGGCTTCTTCTCCGACTTGCAGGATTTGGTGGGTTAACTTGTCAATGGCGACGACAGAAGGTTCACACAAAACAACTCCCTGCCCCTTCACATAAACCAGCGTGGTCGCCGTTCCTAAATCGATGCCGATATCATTTGAAAAAACGCCCAAAAGCCGATCGACTGCTTGCATGAGAACCCTTTACGGTTATGCGGATTAGGACTGTATTGTAAAACGTTGAAATTATAAAATTTGCGCTTTTAGATGTCAAGCAATTATCTGGCCTTTCGCCGGTTTAACTGGTTGATTTTGAACCAGTTACATCTTCCGAATCAAGCGCGCGTCAGGTGTTTGAGGTCACGCTCGAAATGGGGATACGAGGTAAGAATACAATCCGTATCTTGGACGGTAACGCCTTTGTCTGAACGCAGGGCCGCGACAGCAAAACTCATGGCGGTTCTGTGGTCGCCGTAACTCTGGACAACCCCGCCACGAAAACTTTTGACGCCTTCGATGACGCATCCGTCGTCGGTTGGTCTGGCTTTTCCGCCGATCGCATTTAATCCTTCCGTCATCGACTGTATCCTGTCCGTTTCTTTCACGCGAAGCTCGGCGGCACCGGTAATCGTACTTGTTCCCTCCGCCAGCGCGCAGGCAATCATAATAACCGGAAGTTCGTCAATTAAAGACGGGATCCATTGCGGGTCAATCGAAATTCCTTTTAATTTCGTTCCGCGCACTCGTATTTCTCCGGCCGGTTCGCCGTAATCATGCGTCGAAGTAACCGATATATCCGCTCCCATCGCTTTCAAGATATCGATGATTCCGGTTCGTGTGGGATTGAGGCCGACTTGCTTAATCAAAACATCAGATCCGGGCAAAATAGCCGCCGCGACTAAAAAAAACGCCGCGGAAGAAATATCTCCCGGGACGTGGAATTGTACGGGATGTAAACGCTCCGCGCGTTGCACGGCTACCAAATGACCGCGCCTTTCACATTTCACACCGAAACGCGTCAGCAATCTTTCCGTGTGATCGCGCGAAACAATCGCTTCTTCCACGGCAGTTTCTCCCTCCGCATTTAAACCCGCCAAAAGAATTGAGGATTTGACCTGAGCGCTTGAAACGGGATTGATCCAGTGAATTCCTTTCAATTTTCCGCCTTTGATTTTGAGAGGCGCGAAATTCGCGCCGTCGCGTCCCGAGATCTCCGCGCCCATTTCCCTTAAAGGATCCGTGACCCGCCGCATCGGCCTTTTGACGAGCGATTCATCCCCCGTCAAGGTGACTTCAAAATTTTGGCCGGCCAAAATTCCCAGCAATAGCCGCATGGTCGTGCCCGAATTCCCCAAATCCAAATCACCGGCCGGACCCCGTAATCCTCTTAAGCCGACGCCGTCAATCGTCCATTTTTGATTCTCGCGCAAAAATCCGGCTCCCATGGCCTTGAACGCTTCAATCGTGCGAACACAGTCCTGTCCTTCGAGCAAATTGGAAAACGTGCTTTTTCCGTCCGCGAGAGCCCCGAGCATTACCACCCGGTGAGAGATTGATTTATCCCCCGGCGGAACGTATTCTCCCTGAACGGATGCGGCTTGATGGACAGTGAATTGGGTCATAAGGCGCCTGCCGGTTTAGCCGTTTGCGGGTAGATACACTAACAATTCGAGAGAATGAATAAAGAACACACAAAACAGGATGATAATGGACATAATGGCAATGACTTTAAAAAATGTGGACAGTTGCATATTTTTTATTTTGTGACAACCAAATCGGATTCTTCAACCGGAACACTGCTGTCTTCTTCGATAATGTAAGCGGCGGCATATTCGTCGTATATTTTTTCGACCCTGACCTTGGCAACTTGTCTGTCATTCCTCCGGATAAATAAAATATCGTTCATCGCCAGGCCGTTTTTAGCGCCAAGATTGACAATCACAAAATTGAAATTTCTGTTAATCAGCAGGACTTTTCCCTCCGGCAAAACGCCTGCGGGGCGGGTTGAGAGCTGATGCGGGGCGGGTTTTTGTTCACTCACGGTTTCCTCAGACGGTGCGGCAACAGACGGCAATCTACCTCTGAAAGCCGACAGCGGCGACGTCGCGGCCTGCGGAGCGGCTGATTCAGACGGAACGGATTTGACCTCCGGCAACTCCGGCGAAGCGGGGCGTTCCCATTTCTTCTCCGGTTTCGCGATGTCCGTTTTCGGCTTTTCCGGCACTTTGGATTTTTGTTCCGTGGCGGCAGAAGGCGTTGGAATCCTCAACTTATCAGCCGCCTGCGGACTCACGTCTTCGGCCTGGATTCTGGTCACGGAAGGGGCAACGGAGATTCCCTGTTTTTCCGGCCGCGAAACGATTTCCGAATCCTGCCTGCGGAAAATAAAACCGAAAATTTTAGAAAAAAATCTCGTTAGCCAGAATTTCTTCTCCTTCTTTTCCGGTTGCGCGGTCTCGATCTTGGCAACCGGCTGATCGCTCATCGGCTCGATTTTTTCCGGAATTTTCTTTTTCTGGACCGGCGAAACTTCGGTTTTTACCGGCTCTTCGGGTTTTTCAATCGAAACGCCTTGCGGCGCAGCAGTCACCTCCAAATCCGCCGTGGGGATTTGCCTGATAAACGACGGCAGCGCTTTTGAGTCAATGCCGGATTTCAACGAAGAAACACGAGGCGAACCGGCAACACCGGCATCCTGCGAATGAGCCAATTGCCGCACTTTTTCGGCTTCCGCCTGAACGCGCATTTCCGTTTCCTGTAAACGCGCTTCAAGGCCTTTCAGGATTTTTTCCATCTCCCGATTTCTTTGCTGGGCTCGCTGGAATGATTCTTTCGTCCCCGCCAGCTCCCGCTCAAAAGATTGCGCCTGGCTTTCTTTCTGTGAGATCAGATTGAC
>CAZFUU010000020.1:0-12531 GCA_964522565.1 uncultured bacterium
GAGCGACGCATCACGGCGTGTTTGATTTCAGCTATTTGGGGCATATTCCGCGGGCCGTGATTGCCGCGCCCAAGGACGGGTCGGAGCTTTTTCATATGCTGCGTCTTGCCGTCGGTTATCCCGATCTTTTCGCAATCCGGTATCCTCGCGCCGTGATTCCTCAGCAGTTTAATCTGCCGACCAAGGCCTTCGGGATTGGGGAGGGTGAGGTGCTCAGGGAAGGAAAGGATGTCGCGATTTTTGCGGTGGGCAGTATGGTAGAAAGGGCTCTTCAGGCCGCGGAGCTGTTGGCGGCAAAAGAAATCGAAGCGACGGTCTGCAATTTGAGATTTGTGAAACCGCTTGATGAAAATTTGATTCTTCAGGTGCTGGAGCGCATCAAGTATGTTGTGACCATAGAAGAACATGTTTTGACAGGAGGATTTGGATCAAAGGTGCTGGAATTTATTCAGCGGGCCGGGGTTCAGGGAATTCGCGTTCAGTGCTTGGGGCTTCCGGATGAGTTTATCGAACACGGCGAGCGTGAGCGCCTGCTTGAACAGGCGGGTCTTTCGGGCGCGGGGATATCAAAAAAGATTCTTGAAGAATTTGCTTCAACCGGCGCCCGGGGAAAAGGGCAAGAGGTTTAAGATGGAAACAGGAAGAAACATCGGCACGGTTGCGCTTTTCACCAATCAAACGCGTCCCAAAGCCGATCAAATCCGCCTTGAGCTTCGCGCATGGCTTGAGAAACGTGACATCAAGGTGCTGGATTCCGTCGACGAATCCATTGAAACCATTGCGGGACAATCCAATCTTGTTATTTGCCTGGGCGGCGATGGCACCATTTTGCGGCTTGCGGGTAAAATGACCGATTATTCAGTTCCGGTTCTCGGCGTCAATGTCGGGAGCTTGGGATTTATCACGGAAGTCCGGGTTGAGGAATTGTATGATGAATTAAAATCAATCCTTCTCGGTCATGTGGAGACGGAAAAACGCATGCTACTTTGCGCGTCGGTTAAAAACTCCGAACAAAATTCCGGGCAACCGGAACACCGGTTCCAGGCTTTGAATGACATTGTGGTCAGCAGGGAGGGCCTGACGCGTTATTTGCATACGGAGATTGAGATTAATTCCGAAATAGCGACCCGGTTTCCGGGGGACGGGGTTATTGTGGCGACGCCGACGGGTTCGACGGCTTACTCACTTTCTGCGGGAGGGCCTATCGTTCACCCAATGTTGGACGTGATTGTGATTGCGCCTATTTGCCCTCATGATTCGGCGATTCGCCCCCTGGTGGTTTCGGGTGATAAAACCATCAAAATCAGGGTGACTTGCAATGAGGAACGCGAAAAAGCCCTTCTGAGCGCCGACGGACAGGTGGATGTTCCGGTAGACAACCGGACGGTGATTGAAGTGAAGCGTTCCGACCATCGTTTTTTGCTTGTCAAAAGCTCAAAACGAAGCTATTTTGGGATGTTAAGAGAGAAATTTCGGCTTCCGATGTGAGGAGTATTCAAGCGATATGGCAAAAATTTTAATTGTGGACGACGAACAGGACTTGTGCGTCGAATTTTCCAAAATACTTGAAACGGAAAAGCATGAAGTGGATTATGCCTTGGAGGGAGAGGCGGCGCTTCAAAAAACGGGACTGACTCGATACGACGTGGTTTTCCTGGACGTTTTAATGCCGCGAATGGAAGGCCGGGAAGTTTTGGAAGCGATTCGTGCGCAATCGCCGAAAACCGCGGTTGTCATTATTTCCGGTTACCTGTCGCCGGACAAGGAGAAAGAGGCGCTGAAATTGGGAGCGGTTGCGTGCTTGAAGAAGCCGTTTGAGATGAAAGACGTCAAGCGAATTATTGAAAGACTATCTAAAAAATAAAGAGAGACAAAATGGATCCGCGTTTTTTACAGGAAAAAGGGACACAGGTTTTTACGGGCACCGAGCTTTTGCTGAAGGGAGCGCTTGAGGCAAGCGTGAGTTTCCTGACGGGTTATCCCGGGTCTCCGGTCGCCGATTTTTTTAATAACGGTGTAACGGTCAGAGAATACCTGCAGGAAAAAGGAATCGTCCTTCAAATTGCCAATAATGAAGCGTTGGGTGCCGCGCGCGTCAATGGCTCTCAAATGGAAGATATCAAGGCCATGCTCGTGCTCAAAAGCGTTGGCGCGCATGTGGCAAGTGACGGCTTGGCCCTTGGGAATATTTCGAAAACCGGAAAAACCGGCGGCGTTTTGGTGGTCATCGGGGATGACCCCTGGTCGGAAAGCACCCAGGTGCCGACAGATTCCCGTTATCTTTCCAAACATTTGCATATGCCGGTCATGGAACCGTCGACTTTTCAGGAATTGAAGGATTGGGTTTCTATCGGGCTGGATCTGTCGGCGAAGTCCGATCTTTATGTTTCCTATTTGGTAACGACCAATATTGCCGACGGCGGCGGAACGGTCACCGTTTATAAAAATCAGGTGCCGGCGATTAACCGTAAGCGGCCAGTTGAAATTGATACGTCGGCGATTCCGGTGGAGGAAACGGTTGTGTTGTCTCCGCGGACGGCTGTCAGGGAAGAAACACTTCCGGAGCGGTACGCGGATTTAATCCGTTTCTCAAAAATGCATGAAGTAAACCGGATTGTCAATGAAGCCGGAACGCGAAAAATCGGTTTGGTGGCTTCCGGAATGGCATTTACGTATTTACAGCACGCGCTTCATGAAATGGATCTCGGGGGCAAGATCAAGATTCTTAAGCTCGGGATTACTTTTCCGCTCGATCAAGAACTTGTGCGCGATTTCAGCCGGCAAGTCGATCAAATCGTGGTGATTGAAGAAAAACGGGATTTTATCGAATCCCAGGTGACGACGATTTTAAAAAACACCTTTCAGACGGAAAAGTCGGGACGGTATATTCCGGTTTGGGGCAAGGAGTTTCCGGGCGGCCTGCCCGGGATTCCGTCAGCGAGAGGCCTGAACCCTTCGCTTTTGATTAGCCTGCTCGGGCCGCTTTTTTTGAAAATACTTGATCAAGGGGACGGTTTGAATGAAGCACGGATTCAGCGGGAACTTGCGCTGATCCAGCAGACGGAACGCGCCGAAATTTCCGTTCCTCCGCGCACGCCGACTTTCTGTCCCGGTTGTCCTCATCGTGATTCCGCCGGTGTCTTATTGGAAATCAAAAAGAAATTTCGCGATTCCCGTTACATGCGAAAGTATCACAATCGTGATTCTGTCGATCTTGTTTTTCATGGCGATACGGGCTGTTACACGATGCTCATGTTTGAGCCCTATCAGGAATTGATGCACAACTACTCGGGAATGGGGCTGGGCGGCGGAACGGGTGCCGGCATCGATCCGTTTATCATGAATAAACAGGTTGTGTTTATGGGCGATTCGACCTTTTTCCACAGCGGAATGCTCGCGATTTCCGATGCGGTCAAGCACAACCAGGACATTACGTTTGTGATTCTCGACAACGGGGCAACCGCCATGACGGGGCATCAACCAACCCCCGGACAAAAAATCGATATTGAAGGGCATGTGACCGTCGCGCAGGACATTGAAAGCGTCGTGCGCGGCCTGGCGCGCGGAACCGAGATGCCGGTTTATAAAATGAACCCATCGTATCGCACCCAGTACGGCGCTCTTCTGGAAGATATGATTCTGAGAGATGGGGTGAAAGTGGTGATCGCGGACAAGGAATGCGGCATTACCTACGATCGAAAAGTCGCGGCCGCGGAAAAGAAAATCATCCGGGAAAAAGGTTATCTTCCGAAAAAAAGATTTATCAATATCACCGAGGAGGTCTGTGAATATTGCCTGGAGTGCACAAAAATGACGGGATGCCCCGGCCTGACGATTAAAGAAACGGCATACGGGCCGAAAGTCATGACGGATATCAGCTGGTGCAAATCGGACGGGGCGTGCACGAAAATTTATGCGTGCCCTTCTTTTGAAGAAGTGATTGTCAAACGGAAACGGCCTGTCCCTGAAATTCCGTTTGATTCGGCGGATATCCAAGCACTGCCGGTGCCGCCTTCGGTCTCGTTTTCCGATTCCTGGCGGCTTTATATGGCGGGCATCGGAGGCATGGGGATCGGATTAACGACGGCTATATTGGTGCTCGCCGGTTGGAAAAAAGGATATGGCGTCAAATTTTTGGATAAAAAAGGCCTGGCAATACGGAACGGGGGCGTTTATTCCCATATTTTATATTCCAAAAGTGACGCGCTCCTTTCCGCCGTCACGCCTTACGGGAAAGCGGACTTGCTGATTGGATTGGATTTGGTGGAAGCCGTTCGCAGCGCCGATCCCAAAATGAATCTCCGGGCTGCCAGCCCTCAGAAAACAATCGCGGTGGTCAATACGCATCAGACGCCCACGGTTACGATGCTGACGGGAAAAGACGATTTTCACGTGGGGAGGATGGAAAAATTGCTGAAACAGGTGACGCGTTCGCAGGATTATTTCGGGGCTGATATTTCGGAAGTTGCCGAACGTTATTTCGGCAATAAACTTTTTTCCAATATCCTGATGCTTGGCGTCGCGTATCAAAAAGGCCTGCTGCCTTTGGAACTGGAGCATCTTGAATGGGCAATTAAACAATCGGTCAAAAGAAATGTCGTCCAGGAAAACATGAAGGCGTTTTATTTGGGAAGGCTGATTGCGGTTCATCCGGAGCGGTATTTGACCAAACCCATCGATACCTACGAATTCGTGTTGAATGAAAAAGAACGTATTTTATCGCGCCGCAGAATCAACGGCCCGAAACTGGGAAGAACCTACCGGAACCTGGTGATGAGGACCGTGGCCGCTCTTCGAATGGATGATGAGACGAACACGCGGATTGCCCGGTATCTATACGACCTGATTCAATATGAAAATATTTTCTATGCGCGGCAGTACGCGGAAATTCTCAAACAAGTGAAAAACCGGGATCGCCAGGAATTTTCTTTTGAGGCCACGCGCGCGGCGATGCAAAATCTCCACAGGGTCATGATTATTAAGGATGAGATCTATGTCTCGCACCTGTTGACGTCCGAAGAAAAGCGGAACCGGGATTATCAGAAATATCAGATTGACCCGCTGCGGGGAGACCGCCTGCTTTACCGTCATTTGACGGAGCCGGAAATTAACATATTCGGCTGGAAGATTCGAATGAAAATCAAAAGTTACAATTGGCAGTTGCATATTCTGAAACAGTTCAAGTTTTTAAGGCGGATTTTCCCGCTTTGGCATCGTCGCGAGAAGCTCTTCAGGAACTGGTATGTGCATCTTGTACGCGAGTTCAAATTTGAGACCAAAAACGACTATGACCGCTATGTGAAACTTTTAAGCATTCCCGAAGAGGTTCGGGGTTATCGGGATATCCGCTATCCGAAAATGAACGCGGCCAGGAAAAAAGCTGAAAGTTTGATCGGCCCCGAAACGGTCAAGAAATTAAACGCGTCACAGGCGCGGCGGCTGAAAGTTTAACAGGCGATTCAACCTAATCATATCCAGCATGAATGAAAACAATTCCGTCCGAGTCCGGTTTGCGCCGTCCCCGACCGGGTCTCTCCATATCGGCGGTGTCCGGACGGCCTTGTTCAATTATTTATTTGCCCGGAGTTTGAACGGCGTTTTTCTTCTGCGGATCGAAGACACAGACCGTGAACGTTCGCGCCCGCAGTTTGAGACGGAAATCATCGAATCGCTTCAGTGGCTGGGATTGAATCGGGATGAAGAGATTGTCCGGCAAAGCGACCGGCTTCGGCGCTACCGTGAGGCGGCGGATGAATTAATCCGCCAGGGACAGGCCTATGAAGAAGTGAGCGGGGAGAAAAAGGCCGTCAAATTTAAAATGCCGAAGAAAAAAGTCAAGTTTGACGATCTCGTCCACGGTCCGGTCGAGTTTGACTCAACGCTTTTTGACGATTTGGTAATTCAGAAGTCGGACGGTTTTCCGACCTATCATTTCGCGTGTGTCATTGACGACCATGACATGCGAATTTCTCATGTGATTCGGGGGGACGACCATTTATCGAATACGCCCCGGCAGGTGCTCCTTTGTGAAGCGTTCGGCTGGACACCTCCGCAGTTCGGGCATTTGCCGCTTGTCTTCGGAGCCGATAAAACGCCGCTTTCAAAAAGGAACGGCAATGCGTCTTTTCACGCATACCGGGATGCCGGATATTTGCCCGACGCGATTTTGAATTATTTGGCTTTGCTTGGCTGGGCACCCGGAGGCAACCAGGAGTTTTTTAAACTGGCGGAACTGACGGGGCAGTTCAATATGGCCCGTGTGAACCGCACGAACGCGTGTTTTGATGCCGAAAAAATGAAGTGGCTGAACGCCGAACATATCAAATCATTGGATCCGGAAATTTTCGCGGCGCGCGCCGAAGAATATTTGCGGTATCGCGTGCTGATTGAATCCGCGTGTCCTTCCGAACGCGTCAGGGCCGTCGCTTTGCTGTACCAGGAGCGCGTCCGGATTTTTTCGGAATTATGGGAACAGGCGCGTTTTTTCTTTGAAGACGATCTGGCATTCGATCCGGTTGCGGTCGGGAAACACCTGAAAGGGGATGATTCCAGAAAGATGCTTTCGGCATGGAAAGAGGTGCTGGAACGCGAGGGGGATTTCGAGGATGTATCGGCGCTTGAGCGGCTGCTTCGAGGCACCGCCGAAAAATTAAATATTAAAGCGGGCGCGTTGATTCATTCGACGCGCGTGGCGATTAGCGGAAAATCGGTAACGCCGGGGCTGTTTGAAGTCATGTCTGTTTTGGGGCGGGATCGGACACTCAAGCGGCTTCAATTCGCCGTTGACCATTTTGAGAAACTGGTCGCCGGGCAAACCTGAACAGGAGGGGACGCATGACGGAATGTTTATTTTGCAAAATCGTCGAAAAAAAAATACCCGCCAACATGGAATTTGAAAATAACAACCTGGTGATTATCCGCGACCTCCATCCCCAGGCGCCTCATCATTTGCTCGTGATTCCCAGGCGGCACATCGCTCAAATTAAAGACGTGACGGCCGATGATTTTTCGCTTTTGGGGGAAATGATTGTCTGCGCGAAAGAAACAGCCCGGCGACTCGGGTTCGAAGACGGATTCCGTTTGGTTTTCAACAACGGTGAAAAGGCGGGTCAGAGCGTTTTTCATATTCATTTACATGTATTAGGCGGCCGCGCGATGACGTGGCCTCCCGGTTGATTTGGAAAGGAGAATGGAGATGAGAAAAATAACGAAAATTTTTCTGACGGTTTTTTTGACTATGATTTCGAGTTTATTGCTGATTTCGAACGTTCACGCCTCGGATGCGCCCAAACACAGCGGCGATCTTCTGATCCTGAACGCCGAAATTATGACGATCGAAAGCTTGCGCGATCCTCTTGGGGCGGCCGTCTACACAGTCCGGGATCTCAAAGACGGATCGGTCTCAAAACTGTACGCAGATCCCCATGTCACACTCGTCCAGGTGGGCGGCAAAACCATGGAAGCGGCGGATGTGCCATATGGAAGCCGGGCAAAGATTTTATATTGGGAATCCAGGGATAAAACACAAATGCCGCGCATGTCTTTTGTGAAGGCGAGAAGTTCTTTTTAGACATTTGTCGTCATTTCATTTTTTCCGAAAATGTTCGATAATTTAATACATCATCGAATTTTTAAAAATGCGGCATTCCGCCTTGCATGCCGATCGGCGCGGAATCCGTATCAGCAGGATTTGGAGGATTATATGCGTTATCAGAAGGGCTTTACCCCGTTAGAGACGTCTTGCACGCATCGTTCTGGTGGTAAATATCTTCCTCATGGTGATAGTTTGGACATGAATTCAAAAGGTGATGTACGGAAACGGCGTCGCCGTTTCCTGTCTCTCACGGGGTTTACGCTGATTGAAATTTTGATTGTCGTCATTATTCTCGGGATTTTGGCCGGATTGGTTGTCCCGCGCCTTGCGGGACGGACGGAACAGGCGAGGCAGGAAGCCGCCCGTTCTGATATCGAAGGCGGAATTGCGCTTTCACTTGATCTCTACGAAGCAGACAACGGACGTTATCCTCAGAGCTTGGAAGATCTTGTCCGCAAGCCCGCTGACGCCAGAAACTGGCGGGGCCCGTATCTCAAAAAAGGCATTCCCAAAGATCCCTGGGGAAATGCCTATGTTTATCGTTTTCCCGGGACTCAAAACCCCACGCTTTATGATTTATCCTCACCCGGGCCGGACGGGCAAGAGGGAACGGACGACGACATTACAAACTGGAAACGGTAAAGGGAAAGGGCTAAATGATGGCAAAGAGAAAACTGAAAAAACTTTCCGCCAAGAGAGTCACTACCTTTAAAATCCGGAATCGCCGGGGATACGCGGCTATCTGCATGAATCATTTAACGGAAGGCCGGACTCCTGACCAGGCGCTTCGAAGAATGGCGAAAGCCGTGAAGCGAATCGGATTCGACCTTCGATAGAAGAACGCTGGGGCAGAGTAAAGCTCAATCCAATAAATCCAGAAGTGTGTTTGCGGCTTCCTCGATATTCCGTCCGAACGCAACAACGCCTTCGCGGTGGCCGCCCATGACCATGATTTTTCGTTCGCGCAAATCTGTTTCGCGCAGCAGCCGAAAAACATCCTTCGCCATTTCCGGAGTTCCGTACGCCGCATGTTCGTTTGAGGTAGGGGCCCTGTTCAAAAGTTTTTTCCAAAGTTTCAGGCAATGGACATGAATGACGGCGTTTGCCTTTTTCGCCGTCCGGTAAATTGCCGCGTGTGTCATCGATTCCGAAGAGGCCTTCGCGGGGCCCTCGCAAGCGACCTGGTTTTTGCGAAAGTTGTAGCCGGTGACGCGCGTGAAATTTTTGGCCGTCAAATTCGACAAGCGGGCGGTTTGAGTGCCGGTAATCATGAATTTTCCGCCGGATGTTATCCGGACGCTCATGTTACCAAATCCGATGCCGTTGCGATCGACACCAATCAGCCCCATCCGGCGGAGTTTGCAACGCCAGAAATTAAGGTTTTTTCGTTCGGCAAAATGAACGGGCTTTGTTTTTTTCCACACGCACCGGAACTTGATGAACCCCTCATTTTTCATTTGAGGCATTTTGCGTGTTCCGGGTATAGTGCCAAAAGGCCTTTTTCAGAGGGCTTGCAAATTCCGCGTTCCGTAATCAATCCGGTTATCAGCCGTCCGGGCGTCACGTCAAACCCGTAATTTTCGGCAGGGCTTTTCGGAGGCGTGATAAGGACGCGCTCAATTTTTCCGCGGCATAATCCTTGAACGTACTTGACTTCATTCGGGTCGCGTTTTTCGATTGGGATTTCACGTATGCCGTCGGTCAAATTCCAGTCGATGGTCGTGGCCGGGAAGACAGCATAAAAAGGCACACTGTTGTCTTTTGCGGCGAGGGCTTTCAGGTAAGTTCCGATTTTGTTCGCGACATCGCCGTTTCGCGTCACGCGGTCTGCGCCGACAAAAACAAGATCCACGAGTCCGTGCTGCATTAAATGCCCGCCTGTATTATCCGCGATGACCGTATGTGGGATACCGCTTTGCCCCAGCTCCCACGCGGTCAGGCTGGCGCCCTGGTTTCGCGGGCGGGTTTCGTCGACCCACACATGGACGGGGATTTTTTCAATGTTCGCCCGGTAAACAGGAGAAGTTGCTGTCCCCCATTGAACACAAGCAAGCCAGCCGGCATTGCAATGAGTCAGAATCCGGACGGGTTCCTTCTTGCCCTTGCGGTCATAAATTTTCCGGATCAGTTTGACGCCATGCCTGCCCATTTGTTCGCACATCTTCGCGTCCTCTTGGGCCATTTTCTGCGCGACTTCGAGCGCGCCGGTGATTTTGTCTCCCCAATCTTGGCGGTTCCGGACAGAGTCAAGAACGCGTTGGACGGCACACGACAAATTAACCGCTGTCGGCCGGGTTTGGAGGAATTTTTTCGCGATTTGATCGAGGTAGCGCGGAGTTTGGTTTTTTTTAGAAGCGCGCAATAAAGCCAGATATATTCCGTAAGCCGCCGAAATTCCGATCAAGGGTGCTCCCCGGACAAGCATTTCTTTGATGGCTTCCGCCATTTGATTCGCGGTGCTGATTTTTTTAATCGTCAACCCGTGTGGCAGATGCCGCTGGTCGATAATTCGAACGGTTTTCGGATCGTTCGGCGCAACCCAAATCGGGCGCAAGCGCGTTTTCTTTGTGGCTTTACCGTTTTTCATTTGTGCCGATTTTATAATGAATACGGTTTGACCGCAATTACGGATTTGAAGTCCGAATGTATCGACAGAAACAACGGAGAGGAACATGAAAGAACGAAAACAGTCCCGAAAGGGGTTGGGTATTGTGTTGCTTGTGACTTATGTGCTGATGATTGCCGCGCTCGGGACATATGTGCTTCCGGTTTGGCGTGTGGAAATGAAACCGCTTGGAAGCAAATCGTGGAGTGTCCATGATTTGGTCAAGGCGATGCCGAAGCCGGCGCTCAGAAGAGATGCGGAGACGGATCAGAAACCGTCAACCCGGAAAAAAAGTTTTGATTTCGGAGATGTGTTGAGAAATGTTTCCAGGCCCGCTCAGCCGGGCGATGAGAAAAAAATTTCCCCGACTTTTGTCATCGGAATTTTTATTCCGATAGCGTTGGCGTTGACTTATCTGCTGGTGCTTTTGGGGCTGTTTTTGGCACCGGTAAAAGGCGGCAAGCCGTTTCGCCTGATTGCCGGATTTTCAATATTGGCGTCCGGATACGTCCTGGCGGCCACGCATTATTTGAGCGTTCAGGCCCAGAACAGTTTCGCGCAGGGAATTCAACAGGCGGGACAGGGCATTTTTGCTCTTCTCGGGCCGGGGATCGCGCCTCAGCTCACCATCCGGCCGGATGTCGGGCTGTTCGCGTTGTTTGGATTGACGGTCGCGGTATTTGTTGTTAATTTTGCGCGCAAGAAAAGTTAAAACAAGCGATTGATGGTGTCCGGTTATTCTTTTTTGAGACGACGGCCGGCACCGGTCGGTTTAAATGAAAAACAGAGAATTTATCTTTCCGCCCAAATTTTTATGGGGCGCGGCGACTTCTTCTCATCAGGTCGAGGGCAATAACCGCTTCAATGACTGGTGGGATTGGGAGGAGCGAGGCCTGATTCCGGAAAAGTCGGGTTTGGCGTGCGACCATTGGAACCGTTTCTCCGAAGATTTTCAAATCGCTGGAAATCTCCATCACAATGCCCACAGATTCTCGATTGAATGGAGCCGGATCGAACCCGAAGAAGGCGTTTTTGACACGGCTTCCATTGCGCATTACCGGCAAATCATCGAATCACTGATCGCAAACGGCCTGGAGCCGATTGTCACGCTCCAGCATTTTACATTGCCTCTGTGGCTCGCCAGAAGGGGAGGATGGCGCGCGCCGGCGGCGCCGGAATTATTTGCGCGCTACGCGGAAAAAATCGCCGGAACGATCGGAGAAGGCGTCCGTTTTTGGATTACGATCAACGAACCGATGGTTTATATTTCCAAAGGATACCTGACGGGCGAATGGCCGCCCGGAAAAAAATCACTTCACGAAGGATTAAAGGCGCTTGCCCATATGCTGAAAGCCCATGTATTGGCGTATGAGGCATTAAAAACAGGCATTTCTGACCGGAATGTCACAGAGCGCAAAGTCGGGATTGCGCACTATGTTGTTCCGTGCTTTCCGCATTCTCCATTTTCAATTTTCGACCGTCTTTCCGCGGGAATCAGAAGCTATATGGCCAATGACCTGGTGGTGCAGTCATTGATGCGAGGATTTTTTAATTTTTCAGGCGTTGTGAAGCTGAAATTTTCGCGCAAACGGACACTGGATTTTTTAGGGATTAATTACTATACCAGACATTTTGTCCGGAACGCGGGTTTTCGGCCGCCTGGTCTTTTGGGCGAAATATGCACGCCCAAACAACGCCGGCCGCCGGCGGTTAATGATTTGGGCTGGGAAATTTATCCCGAAGGTCTCGGGCGCGCCGTCCGGATGATGAAAAAATACGGCCTGCCGTTATTGGTAACTGAAAACGGCATTTGCGCGCAGGATGACGCTCTCCGCCAACAATTTATTTCGGATCATGTTCGTTCTTTGGCGCGGGTCATGTCCGAGGGAGCGGATGTTTTCGGCTATCTTTACTGGTCATTGATGGATAATTTTGAATGGTCAGACGGTTTTTCCCCGCGTTTCGGCCTGGTAGAAGTTGATTATCAAACGCAGAAAAGGACGATAAGAAACTCCGCGCGGTTCTTTTCCGGGATTTGCAAGAACGGGAAAATTTCTCTTTGATTTTACCCCGGCTTTCAGCACAAATTCCTTGTGAAACCACCTTAAATCAGGCATACTATCCCCCCTATGGCTAAAACTTTGTTCGATAAAATCTGGGACGCCCATGTCGTGACCGCTGTTGCGGATGGAACGGCGCTTTTGTATATTGACCGCCATTATGTCCATGAGATTACGAGCCCTCAGGCGTTTGAAGGGTTACGGCTTGCCGGGCGGAAAATCCGCCGTCCCGACCTGACGTTCGCGACGATGGATCACAACGTGCCGACCAA
>CAZFUU010000020.1:12541-14125 GCA_964522565.1 uncultured bacterium
TGTCCGGGATGTGATCGCACGGGAGCAAATCGAGACATTGACAAAAAACTGCAAGGATTTCGGCGTTAAATTGTTTGATTTGAAGAGCGATTGCAACGGGATTGTTCACGTGATTGGCCCCGAACTCGGATTGACGCTTCCCGGTTTAACCATCGTTTGCGGCGATTCGCATACGGCGACGCACGGCGCGTTCGGAACATTTGCGCTCGGTATCGGCACTTCCGAAGTGGAACATGTGTTTGCGACACAGTGTCTGATTCAAAAAAAGCCGAAAACCTTTAAAATTGAATTTCAGGGAAAACTACCGCCTTATGTGACGGCCAAGGACATGATTTTGAAATTGATCGGAACGATCGGAACGGGCGGCGCGACGGGGTGCGTGGTTGAATATTGCGGTGAAGCGGTGAGAAATATGTCGATGGAAGCCCGCCTGACGCTTTGCAATATGACGATTGAGGCGGGCGCTCGCGCCGGCATGATAGCGCCGGATGATTTGACGTTTCAATTTATCGCCGGCGGCAATCGTCCTTACGCGCCGAAGGGGAAAGAACTGGATCAGGCGATTGAATATTGGAAAACACTTACGACCGATCCGGGCGCGAAGTTTGACAGGGAAATTTCAATTGATGTGTCAAAACTGGCGCCGCAGGTGACGTGGGGGACAAGCCCCGGGATGGTAACGGATATCGACGGCGTTGTTCCGGATCCGGGCCAGGTTCCTGGATACAACAAGGCCGACGTGGAACAAGCGCTCAAATATATGGATTTGGCGCCGGGTATGAAAATGACGGATATTACGGTGGATGTCGTCTTTATTGGCAGTTGCACCAACGGGCGCATAGAAGATCTGCGGGCAGCGGCTAAAATCCTCAAAGGCCGGAAAGCGGCGCACGGCGTCCGGGTGCTGGTGGTTCCGGGTTCCGAACTGGTCAAAAAGCAGGCGGAACACGAAGGCCTGGACAAGATTTTTAAATCCGCCGGATGTGAATGGCGGCATGCCGGTTGCAGTATGTGCCTTGCGATGAATGAGGATCAGTTAAAGCCGGGCCAGCGGTGCGCGTCGACCTCGAACCGGAATTTCGAAGGCCGGCAAGGAAAAGGCGGAAGAACTCATTTGGTCAGCGCGGAAACCGCGGCGGTGACAGCTGTTTCGGGACATTTGGCCGACATCAGGACATGGATCGGAGAGCTTTTATGAAGCCGTTTGAAAAATTCAAGGGAATCGTTTTGCCGCTTGACCGGGCGAATGTAGACACGGATCAAATTATTCCCAAACAGTTTTTGAAATCCATTAAACGGACCGGTTTCGGGGAAGACCTTTTTTTCGACTGGCGGTATTTGCCGGACGGAGAAGACAATCCCGATTTCGTGCTTAATCAACAGAGATACCGGGGCGCGGTGATTCTTCTTGCGCGGAATAATTTCGGATGCGGATCAAGCCGTGAGCACGCGGTATGGGCGGTCGCGCAATACGGTTTCCGGGCGCTGATCGCGCCATGGAAAGGCGAGGGCAAGGACCGGACGCCGGGATTTGCGGATATTTTTAAAAACAACGCCCTAAACAACGGCGTATTGCCTGTTGTG
>CAZFUU010000021.1:0-13813 GCA_964522565.1 uncultured bacterium
CTGTATCCCTGCCGCGCGTAAGCCCGGCGTGCGCCTGACGATTTTACATCTTTCTGACCTTCATTTATACCGCCGTCCGGGTTTTTTCGCCAAGATGTTTTTCCAGCGGTTATCGGTCCTGAATCCCGACCTGATTGTGCTGACGGGCGATATCATCGATACGGACGGCGGAATTGAACCGGCTCTCAAGTTGATATCGGGTTTCCGTGCGCGTTACGGGATATTCATGGTTCCCGGCAATCATGAATACTATGATTATCAATTAAAAGACCATTTCGCTTATTATTTGGGAAAAAGTAAAATTTCGAAACATCACAATGACAGCGCGCGGTTTTTTAACGGTTTGCGGGAATTGGGAGTCCGGGTGCTGATTGACCGGAACGAGACGGTGCATGTCAGAGGCACGGACGTGTGGGTGGCCGGGGTTGATGATTACTTGACGAGAGAAGTCAGGGTTGAGCAATCTCTCGAGGGCATTCGGGAAAACAGATACAACCTGTTTCTGACGCATCACCCGGACGTGTTCAAGCATCTTGAAGGCAAAGGCATCGATCTGGTGCTGGCCGGGCACACGCACGGCGGACAAATCCGGCTTCCGTTTTTGGGCCCGCTGATCAAAGGGACGAGTTTGCCGCGCCGGTTCTCAAGAGGTCTTAATTATTTTGCGGATATGCGCGTATTTGTCTCCACCGGATTGGGGGCCGGACGTTTCGCGTTTCCAAGGATCGGATGCCGGCCGGAGGCGGCGTGGCTGGAGATTGACTGATTTTTTACGCGCAGGATGCGAGAAGCGGGAAAAACATTTTTGGGAATTCAATAACGCACAGGAGGCAGAAATGTCGCAGGAACAAAAAGCAAAACCGGAAAACAAGCCCGAGGCAAAGCCGGAAACACAAGGCGCGGGAGAAGCGAAGGCGAAAGAGAAGAAAATTTCAAAAATGTCGCTTGCCGAAGTTGATCAAAAACTCAAAGCCATCGAAAAAGAAATGGGCGGATTCCAGTCCGACTTTGCCCGGCACTTGCTTGCCCGGAAAAGGGCGTTAAGCGCGTCGGCCTGATTTGCCTTGAGGCCCGTTGATTGATGAAAAACAGAAAAAGCGTTTTGATTGTTTTCGCGGCGGGATTTCTTCTCGCTTGCTGTTCGCCCGCGTTTGGGGTGACCAGAGAGGAAGTGCTCAAGGATTATGAGCGCGTCATCGTCAAGTCGAATCAAATGAATGTTTATGGCTATGACCTCCGCGAAATTTCGCTCAAACTGAAACAAATGAGCGATATTTTGCTGGCCAACCGGCTGGAGCTTGCCGAAAAACTTCTGGGCGAAATCGAAAAAGACCTGAAAGCCATCGAGGCGCGGGGCCCCGAATATCTGCATCGGGAAAAGCGTCTCGCGTGGCTGGAAATTTACGGCGATTTGATTAAACAACTCGCGATATTCGCCGTGCTCTCATTTCTTCTGCTTCGTTTCCGGTTTGTCAAAAACAGTATTTTGGCCGGCGTCCCGGACTGGTCTGCGCGATGGAAACTTTTCGCGACGTTTGCGATTATTTCGGCGTTTGCCGTTTCTGTTGGATTTATCCGGTCTGACAGGGCGTCCTGGCCTTTTGTTGATTTGCAGCTGCTTTGGATTTCCATCGGAGCGCTGACGGGCGGCGTTTGGGTCGGTCTGTTTTTAGGGGCATTGGGGAGCTTGTCACGGCTGTTGATTGTGGAACAGATCGGAATTTATTTTGCACTGCCTCTGGTCATAGGGATTGCCGCAGGTTTTTTCCATCGATTCCGGTTGAAAGGCCTTGCCCGTGTGCGTTCGATGGTTTTTATCGGAGCGGGGATTGGCCTGATTCACGCGCTGTTTTTATATGTCCCGATTTTCCCTTTTTTGAGATTCGCTTCTTTTGTAATTGCCGTTCTTTTTTTGACGGGGGTTGATACCGCCGCTTTGTTTTCTTTTTTTATGATCGCCCGGCTGATTTATGTCGATGACCAGAGAAAGGAAACCGAGAGGGAACTGTTCCGGGCCCGCCTGAGTTTTTTGCAGGCCCAAATCAATCCGCACTTTCTGTTTAACACCTTAAATACCATCGCGGCGGTTTGCGGGGAAGAGAACGCCCAGAGGGCCAGGGATTTAGTCATTCAACTTTCGACCATCTTTCGCCGATTAACTAAGCATGAAGGCGACTTCGTGTCGCTGAAGGATGAATTTGAATATATCGACGCGTATCTTAACATTGAGAAAGCACGTTTTGGGGACCGCCTCCAGATTGAAAAGGATATTCGCCTTTCAACTGACGGTCTTTCGGTTTCGGTACCGATACTGGTTTTGCAGCCGATTGTAGAAAACGCGGTCAAGCACGGGCTTTCACAAAAGGCGGACGGAGGAGTTCTTCAAATCAGGGCGGAAGAATCCGAAACGGCCGTGTCGGTAGAAATTCAAGATAACGGAGTCGGAATGGACGCGCAAACCCAGGCAAATTTGTTGAGCGAAAAAAAACCGGTATCCGCTCCGGACGCCGGGCACGCGGGCATCGGAATGTCGAATATCGCGGAAAGAATGAACAAATTATTCGGCAAACGGTTCCAAATCGAAATCAAAAGCCGGCTGAACGCGGGCACGACGATTCGAATCAAAATCCCCAAACCCTGACGCCGTATGATTCGCGCATTGATTGTTGACGATGAAAGCCCCGCCCGTCGCGAATTAACCCGTTTTTTACAGCAGTGCGAAGATTTCGAAATTGCCGGGGAAGCGACCAACGGCGAAGAAGCGTTTTCCTTGATCCAGAAACTGCAGCCGGATGTCGTTTTTCTGGATATTCAAATGCCGAAAAAAAACGGATTGGAAACCGCCGAACGCGTCGCGCGCCTGGCCAACCCGCCCATCGTCGTGTTTGTGACCGCGTATGATCAGTATGCGGTCAAGGCGTTTGAAGTCAATGCGATTGATTATTTGCTGAAGCCCTATGATGCCGCGCGGTTCCGCAAAACCTGCGAGAAAATCCGGGATGAATACGACGATAAGACCATCGCGAGAAAAAAACTGACTTCCCTGGCGGAATACCTGGAGCACGAGAAAAAAATTCAATTAACAGGGCATCAGCGAAACAGCCGGGATCGCGTTCTCATTCGAGTCGAGGATGTGCTTTTTTTTCACGCGGAATTGACCGAAATCTCGGCACATTTAAAAGACGGCAGTGAACTGATTTTGAATATGACTTTGAAATCGCTCCTCGATTTGCTGGATCCCGCCCAGTTCCAGCAAACGCACAAATCCTACGTAGTGAACCTGAAGGAAGTTCTGAAAGTGTCCCCTATTTTGAACGGGAATTATGAAATTGCGCTCAAAGATCAAAAAACACTTAAAATCCCCTTGTCCCGCCGGTATGCTCAGCATTTCAGGCAGCTTCTGAAATGGTAAATTTTTTATTGCGCATTGCCCCCGGAAGATAGCAAAAAGAACGGTTTTTTTGTCAAAAAAGAGGCCCAAACGAGCCCTAGCGGATCGGCCATAGTCGACCGCTTATGGGCTAAAAACGACCGCTTATACCCCTTTTTCGACCGCTTGACCGAATTTACTTATCCTTATCCAAAAGAGCGTGTATACTCATTTCAGGACGTTAGAAAGGCAACTTTCACGGTTCTTTGCTCTTTGTAGTAGACAAGAAAAGTAATACCCGGAAAGGCAGCGATTCAAATTAGCTTTCCCCAAAACACTCACCCCCCTTGAGTGTGATTTTCCCCTTAAGTCCTGCTTTTCCGGGTTTTTTTATGTCAACCGCCGCTGAAAACGTGTATATTACCGGTTGAATAAGGAGATTTAAGCTGATGGCCGATGAGAAACAGTGGATTTTAGTGACGGGCGCTTCGCGGGGAATCGGGAAGGCATTAGCCGAACGCTTTGCGCGCGCAGGGTGGAATGTGGCGCTGACCGCGCGCTCTTCCGGCGACTTATTGAATCTTTCCAAAGACATCGAAGAAAAATACAGGGTCCTGACAAAAGTGATTGTGGCGGACCTTTCGGGCGGTGACGGCCCGCGGCTCGTGTATGAAGAAATCAAGCGAAGCGGAATCCGGTTGAGCGGCCTCGTCAACAACGCCGGATGCGGCGTCTCCGGCGAATTCATTCAAGCCCCTCACGACCGCTATCTGCGGATGATTGATTTAAATGTCCGCGCGGTGTTTGAACTGATGCATTTTTTCCTGCCCGAAATGGTCGAGCGCCGAAACGGGCTGATCATCAACGTGTCATCAACCGCTTCTTTCCAGCCGCTCCCGCAGTCCTCCGTTTACGCTGCCACGAAAGCGTTTGTGAGTTTCTTGACCGAAGCGGTTTGGATGGAAGTGCGGGGAACGGGCGTTCGCGTGATGAATTTGTGCCCGGGCTGGACAAAAACGGATTTTGGGAAAGCGTCAGGCAGCAGCCGCGACTTCTATCAAATCCCGATGGCTGAAACTCCCGAACAGGTCGCGGAAACCGCGTTCAAGGCCATTACTAGAAAATATCCGACCGTGATTTCCGGATGGCATTATCGGATGATTCAAATGGTTGTCCGTCTGGTGCCCCGGCGAGCGCTCTTGTCCGTTTTGGCCGCGATCAGGGGATTATGGCGTGATAAAAAAGTAACTCGCGGGCAGTCATGATGGAGAAGTTTTTCGCCTGGATTCGCCGGTACAAGTGGATCGTCGCGATTGTCACGGTTTTTGCCGCTTCGGCCATGATGTTTCATCTGGCGTTCAGGTATATCTTGACTCCGCTCTTGGTCCGGGAAATGGGCCGGTTGTTTAAGGTTCCCGTGTCGATTGAAAGTTCGGGAATGAACGTGCTTCGGGGGTCGCTGTGGATGAAGGAGATCCGGATCAGGAATCCGCGCGGGTTTGCGTCCTCGAATTTTCTGATGGCGCGGCAGCTTCATATTGATTTCAGCATTCTCGGCCTTCTTGCCAACCGCCTGGTGGTCAATCAAATCCGCTTCGATGAGCCGATGATCTTTTTCGATCAAAACGCGAAAGAGGAATGGAACTTTTTATTGCTGAAAGAAAGTGTCGTCGACGGATTCCGAAAAGTGATCAACCGCCGCCTAAAAATTTTCAGGTGGTTTGCTCATTACGAGATCAGCAAATTTACGATTCGAAACGGCGGAATTCATTCAAGAAGCCAGCTTTTCCCGGGCGAGAAATGGACGTTTCAACCGGTTACATTCTCGCTGACCAGGTTGTTTTACCCTCCCGACCCCGAAGAAGCGCTTCCGGCCGGCATTTATGCCAGCGCCACGGTGCGCGGATTCCGAACGGGCCAATTTCTTTTGATAGGGAGGATGAATCCGTTTGTGCCCAAAAAAAGCTTTGACGTTTCCGGTTCTTTTAAAGATATCGTGCTGAGCGAATATGACAATTTTTTTCCCGCTTTTCCGCTGGAATTTGTGGACGGGACGCTGACGTTAAAATACAAAGCCGTTTGTCATGACGATCAGATGGACACGAAAGTTCAGGCCAGCGTTCGCCAGCTCAGATTTCAGACCAGAGCGACTGTCAGAGCAGGTTCCAGGGCTTTTTCATTTAGAGTGCCGGCGGAGGCAGTCGCGGGTTTTTTTAACAACCTTCTTCCTGACGCAAGCGGGTTTGATTTCGGTTTTTATGTGAAAGGCGACTTAAGTAATCCCAATTTTAATCCTTTGAGAGAAATGTCCGAAAAATTGCAAATCGAAATACAGGGCAGGGTGGAAGAAAAAATGAAAACAGTACAAAAAGAAATTCAATCGCCCGAAGCCGATCTCATGCCGGCAAGGGCTTCGGGTTCATGATCGGCGAGGGCAGGGCATGATGTCGCGGGGTTTGATATGAAATCAGGATTTGTTTCGATTGTGGGCAAACCGAATGTTGGCAAGTCGACTTTGTTGAACTCTATCGTCGGAGTCAAGCTCGCGGGAGTTTCTCCAAAGCCGCAGACGACGCGGCAGGTTGTCCGCGGCATTGTCACCGATCCGGTCAAAGGCCAGATCGTATTCCTGGATACGCCCGGATTTCACCGGCCGAAAGATTCCCTCGGGAAATTTATGGTGCGTGAGGTCAAAAAAACCTTTCTCGACGCGGACATTTTTTATTTGATGGTCAATCCGGAAATGCCGCAGGCGGCCGATATGGAATTGCTGGATGAGCTCCGCGGAGAAATTGAATCGTCCGCAGATTCTCCGGATCGGCGCAGGCCGGCTTTTTGCGTGATCAACAAGGTGGATACGGTTGACAAGCCCGAGATTCTTCCGGTGATCGAACGTTATCAAAAAGAATTTCCTTTTTCGGAATTCATTCCGGTTTCGGCGCTTAAAGGAACGCAAATCGGGCTTTTGCTCCAAAAAACTTTCGAATATTTGCCGGATCACGAGCCCTATTTTCCTTCCGATATCGCCAGTGACCAGGCGGAACGCTTTATTGTCGCCGAACTGATCCGTGAGAAAGTGTTTCGGCAAACGGGGGAGGAAATTCCTTATGCCAGTGCCGTCGAGGTTGAGGTTTTCAGGGAAGAGGGAAACCTTGTCCGGATTGAAGCGGTTATTTATGTTGAACGCGATTCCCAAAAAGGGATTGTCATCGGCGCGAAAGGTTCGAAAATGAAGGCCATCGGCACCGCCGCGCGGCTGGACATCGAGAATTTTTTGGGTAAAAAAGTTTTTCTTAAACTTTGGGCGAAAACGCTTAAAAACTGGAAGCATGACGCCCAGTCGCTCCGGCAGCTCGGGTTCGGGTGAGTTGGGGAATTTCCGGTTCATGAAAGGAGAGCAGGAATGCAAAGCCAGAAAACGGCCGTTCAGGCGGTCATTTTTGATTTGGGAAACGTGTTGATCAAATTTGACGCGCGGGTTTCTTCCCGGGCGTTCGCGGAGATGATCAATATTCCGGAAGAGGAGATTTGGAAGGCGTTCTTTATTTCGGACATGGAAAAAGCGTATACGCGCGGAGAAATTACGACGCGGGAATTTATCGATCGCGTCAACGCCTATTTCAAAACCGAAATTCCGGATGAGCGTTTCGCGAAAATATGGAACGAGATTTTCACCGAAAACACGGAAATGGAAGGTCTGCTTGAAAAGCTGAAAAAAAGATACCCGCTTTACATTATTTCCAACACCAACGAGATGCACTGGGAATATGTCAAGCGCGAGTTTCCCATTCTCCGGCACTTTACGCGTGGCTTCCCTTCGCATGAGATGGGGTGCCGCAAGCCGGACCCCAGGATGTTTCAAGCGGTGCTTCAGGAATTAAGGTTGAAGCCGGAAGAAACGGTATTTGTCGATGACATTCTGGAGTTTGTCGATGCCGCGCGCAAAGCCGGCATGTCTGCGGTCCAGTTTACGTGCCGTGCCGATTTGGAAAAAGAACTGCCGAAACTTGGGGTTCAGCTGGCGTAAGCGATATCCCGCCCGGCAAAAGAATTATTTATGGAGAAACGGACGATGTGCCGATATATCAGGTGAGGATGATGATGAAAAAAATATTTTTTTCGGCACTTATCGCCATATTTTTGTATCAGCCGCCGGTCGAAGGTTTTGTCAAGTATGAAGACACCAGCCGTTTTGCCGGTGGTTTTCAGCGCACACTGCTTTCGGCATTTCAACTTCCGTTTCAAACCATTCACCATACCATGAGCGGTCCTTTGGGCCTCGGAACGGTCCAGGGCGTTCTTGTCGGGACGACCAAGACCGTGACCGACATGGTGGGCGGCATGTTTGACATGGCCGCCGCCGCCGCGCCTTACGTCAAGTACGCTGTGTTACTGTAATTTTTTTATGATGATTGGAAGAATATTTTCCTGCTTTCTTATTCTTGCTCTATTTTCCTGCGCGGGGTGCGTTCGCCTTTCCGCAAAAGCCGGCTATTATCAAAAAACGCCGGAAGAACGAAAGGAAAAAGTTGTCGGTTTCGATACCGCTGAATTTTTTCCCAATAGCCAAGCCCGGGGCGGGATTACAACTTAGATTGCATTGCGCGATTTCTATTTTTCGAGCGGGATAAAAGGTGGTTTTTGGCGGAAGAGGTAAATCGCCACGCCGCTCGCAATAATGAGCATTGCCCCAGCGATTGCCGAGGGGCTCAAGAATTCTTCCCAGAAAATCATTCCGGTGACGGACGCAATCACGGGCGTTAGATACGCGAAAGGCATGACGACCGAAACAGGCGCGTTCTGGATTGCTTTGGTGAGATAAATTTGTCCGAAAAACGCGCCGGCCGAGACGCCGGCCAGCCCCGCCCATCCGGCCCAGTCGGGCCAAATGAATCCAAACGTCAAGGTCGGCAGAGAGCCGATTGTCGAAATCACCGAAAAATAAAATACGATGGTATAGGGGGATTCGCCTTCCGGATTGAAACGAATCAGCACGTAAGAAATGGCCGCGAAAATGCCGGAAAGAATTCCAACAGCCAACGCGAACGGTGTTGCCTGGAACTGCGGGGCGGCAAGAAAATAAAGCCCCACAAATGACGTCAAGACGGCAATTCCGATTGCGCGCGAAACTTTTTCCTTGAGAATGACGCGCGCCAAAATCACGACGAAAATAGGCGCGGTATAGTTGAGCATGACCGCGGTTCCAAGTTTCAGATGCTGGATGGCGTAAAAATGCATCGACAGCGCGATGAATCCCGAAAGGCCCCGCCACACCAGAATCCAGGGATTGGAGCCGATGAAGGACGCTTTTTCCTTCCAGATCATCAAAGCGATCGCGATGCTTCCGAACAAACTGCGAAAAAAAACGACTTGAAACGACGGAAAGGTCTGGCAGGACCATTTGACAAAGGTCGCCATAATGCCGAACGAAACCGCGGCCGTCAGAATTTGGAAAATGGCCAAAGTTGTGTGCTGTCGGGTTGTTGATTTCATGAGAGCGGTTAGTATAGAAAAGGGACTTTCGGAAGTCAAAAACTCTTTTGGGTGTTCCCGGGAGCGAGAATTACTTCGGCATTTTTGCTGACGCACCGGATTAATTTTGATATATTACAGTCCTAAATTTGAAGGGATCTTTTGAAATATGGGGCGCAATTCATTGTCGCCGGCGGTTTGTGGAATGACGCTGGATGCGCGGTGCGCGTGAAAATCAAAAATGAGGAGGCGCTGAGTGATTATCGGACTGACGGGAAAAAACGGATCGGGCAAGGGAGAAGCCGCTCGTTTTTTAGCGGGGTGCGGATTTGAATATCTTTCGCTTTCGGATGTTTTGCGCGACGAAGTGAAACGGAGAAAAAAACCTGTGACGCGGGGCAATTTGATCGCGGTCGGCAATGATTTGAGAAAAGAACACGGGGCCGGGATTCTGGGAAAAAAAGTCGCGCAAAAGATTCAAATCGACCGTCATTATGTGGTGGATTCCATTCGTCATCCTTCTGAGGTCGAGGAATTGCGATCCAAAGCCGGATTTGCCTTGATTGAAATCGCTGCTTCTCCGAAAATCAGGTTTCAGCGCATCAAACGGCGGAGGCGGGAAAAAGATCCGCGCACTTACGCCGAATTTATCGCCGTTGAAAAAAAAGAGGGGAAAAGCCGGACCCCTACCGATCAGCAATTAAACGATACCCTTCTTTGCGCGGACTACCGGATTCAAAATAACGGAACGCTGGAAATGATGCGCGAAAAAATCAAAAAAACGGTGCTGGAAATATCCAGGAAAAAAAAACGGCCGGATTGGGACGAATATTTTCTTGAAATCGCAAAAGTGGCGGCCCTGCGTTCTAATTGCGTCAAACGCAAAGTCGCGGCCGTTATCGTCAAGGACAAACGCATTGTTTCGACCGGTTACAACGGAACGCCGCGGGGAATCAAGAATTGCAACGAGGGCGGATGCCCGCGCTGTAACGAGTTGACGGGTTCGGGCAAAAACCTCGGTGAATGCGTGTGTTCGCATGCGGAAGAAAACGCGATCACCCAGGCCGCCTATCACGGTGTCAGCATCAAGGGCGCGATGATTTATACCACGTTTTCACCCTGCCTGCTGTGCACCAAAATGATTATCAACAGCGGGATTAGCGAAGTCGTTTACAACGCGGAATATCCGATGGCCGAGCTTCCGCTGAAACTCCTTGCCGAGGCCGGTGTCAAAACCCGAAAAGCGAATTTGAGCTAAATTATGCCCGTATCGTCCGATCATGAGACGCTTGAGCGTATTTTTCAGCCGGTCGAGTCTTGTTTGGCGGAAGTCCGGGCCAAGGTTCTCGAAATCTTATCCACCGATAATGAATTCGCGCTTGAAATCATTCAGTATTTTTTTCAATCCAAGGGGAAATTGCTTCGTCCCGGATTAATGCTGATGGGCGCGAGTTTCGGCAGCGCGGGGCCCGAGGGTCTCCTGACGCTTGCCGCGGCCGTCGAAATTTTTCATTCCGCGACCTTGATTCATGATGATGTCATTGATTCTTCTTTTGTCCGCCGGAATATGCCGACCCTCAACGCGAAATGGAATTCGCAGGTGGCGGTTCTCGCGGGAGATTTTCTGCACCACCGCGCCGCGGAAACGGTTTACGGGATGAAAAACGAGCGAATTATCGCTTCTTTTTTAAAAACGGCGTCTCTTGTTTGCGACGGTGAAATCCTCGAATTCAAGGAAAAACATAATTTTAATCTGAAGGAAAACCAGTATTTCAAGATTATCGAACGGAAGACCGCTTCGCTTCTGGGAGCGTGCCTGGAGATCGGAGGAATTTGGGCGCAGCTTCCGGATGAAAAAATAGAGGCCCTGCGAAGGTACGGGGTCAATTTCGGAATGGCTTTTCAAATCGTGGATGACTGTCTGGATGTCAAAGGCGGAGAGCATGAATTCGGAAAAACGCTCGGAGCCGATTTGCATGGCGGCGTGTTAACGCTTCCGCTGATTCGCCTGATCGGCCTTCTGGATGAGGAGCGAAAAGCGGAAGTTTTTTCAAAAGTCAAATCGGGGATGGGGGGCACGGAGCTTGGCGCTATTGTGCGGCTGTTGGAGGAATACGGCGCCGTTGATTACGCCATCTCTCGGGCGAGGGAATTTACGGAAAAAGCGGCGCTGGAACTTTCGATTTTCCCGGACATTGCCCCGAAACAGGGGCTGACGCGTCTTTTGCAGTATGTGATTGAACGGAATAGGTGAGGCAATGCCGATGGCAGAGAACGGAAAACAGATATCAGATGACAGAATGCTGATGGTAAAAAACAGAATCCGGAAAGCAGAACGCAAAATAAATCCCTTCTGTGTTCTGATTTCTGATGTCTGTTTTCTGTTTTTTTCGGTGGCTTTATGACCATTGGTATCCTTTATCTTGTCGCGACGCCGATCGGAAATCTGGAAGATATCACGCTTCGCGCGATCCGGATTTTACGGGAGGTTGATTTTGTGATTTGCGAGGATTCCAGAAGAAGCGGGATGCTGTTAAAACACCTGGAAATCCGCAAACCCCTTGAGGTTTTTCACGACCACACGCCGGCCGCGAAGGTCGAACGGTGGGCACAGCGAATTGAGCAGGGGGAGAAGGCGGCTTTGATTTCTGACGCGGGTACTCCGGTTATTTCGGATCCGGGGTTTCCGCTAATCAGGCGGCTCCTCGAACTTCATGTTCCGGTTGAATCCGTTCCGGGCCCGTGCGCATTGATCAGCGCTCTGATTCTCAGCGGTTTGCCGGCGCACGCTTTTTCATTTTTCGGTTACTTGCCGAACAAACAAAAGGCCAGGAGGGATTTTTTAAATGGCCTTGCCGATCATGCCAACACGATGATTTTCTATGAATCGCCGCACCGGCTCCTGAAGATGCTGGAGGATGTTTGTCACATCCTGGGCGATCGGCGGATTTCGGTTTCCCGCGAGTTGACAAAGAAATTCGAGGAAACATTCCGGGGAAGCGTCTCGGAAGCTCTGCGGCATTTTGGAAGCGCGAAAATCCTGGGAGAATTGACCGTCGCGGTCAGCGGAAAGAGGCGGCATGAATAACACCGAAAAAAAGAGAATTGCCATTTTTGTCTCCGGGTCCGGAACAAATATGGAAAATATTATCAAACGCGCGCAATCGGGCGATCTGCCTTGTGAAGTGGCGTTGGTGGTGTCCGACCAGCCCGCGGCGTTGGCGCTTGAGCGTGCCGGGCGACTGGGCGTCGATTGCGTGGTGATTGAACGAAAGAATTTTGCGTCAAAACACGAATTTGAAAACGCGATTACGGCGGAACTTGTGCGAAGGCATGTCGAATTCATCGCGCTCGCCGGATATATGAAAATCCTCGGGCCTGAATTTGTCCGGCGCTGGCAGTGGAAAATTTTGAATATCCATCCCAGCCGTTTACCGAAATATCCGGGCGCGCATTCGATTAAGGACGCTTTTGAAGCAAGGGAAAAAGAGACGGGCGTGACCGTTCATTTTGTGGACGAAGGGGTTGATTCAGGCCCGGTCATTCTTCAGTCCACCGTTCCGATTCAATCCGACGATACGTTTGAAGGCCTGGAAAAACGCGTGCACGAAGCGGAATATGAGCTTTACCCAAAGGTCATCCGGCTTTTTTGTGAAGGAAAAGTGGCCCTGAAAAACGGCCGCGTTCAGATTTTTGAGTGACTTTGAACAGAGCTCATATCCTGAATCAGGGGCTCGCCGGCCGTAAACGTCTTATTTAACATTTTAAAAAACCGCTAGTTAAGTCCCTTTAAAACCGTCTTCGGGTTTCATTTCTCTATTTTATGGGGTATAGTTTAATTGAACCTCCTTAATTAACAGGGTAACTATCGGAGCGTTATGAACCAACCGGTAAAGGTGTTGATAATCGAAGACGACCAGGATCATTATGAAATTATCAAGACCGTTCTGGAATCCTCGCGAATGGAATATTTCGCGGAAAATCTTTTTACCGTCATATGGGCGCGGACCCTCTCCGAAGGCCTGGCGACGCTGTCCAGGCAGGACATTTCCGCCGTGCTGCTGGATCTTAATTTGCCGGACAGCAAAGGCGTCGGGACGCTGGTCGCGGTACGAATTCGCGCGCCCTCGACGGCGATCGTGGTTCTGACGGGCGCTTATGACCGCAAACTGGACGTTGAACTGCTGTCTCATGGCGCCCAGGATTTTTTACTCAAGGGAAAATCCGATTATCAGCTGTTGGTCCGGTCGATCCGCTACGCGATGGAGCGTAAACAATTTGAGCAGAAGCTCAAAACCGCACAGAATCATCTGATCCGTGCCGAAAAGATGAAATCTATCGGACGTCTGGCGGCCGGCGCGGCGCATGAAGTCAAAAACCCGCTCGCGATTTTGATGATGGGAGCCGATTATCTGATCCGGCAGTTCAAGGATATGGATGAGAAGACGCAGGCGATTTTGAAGCGAATGCAGGAAGCGGTTCACCGGGCGGATTATGTTATTCGGGGCCTGCTGGATTTTTCCTGTTTAAAAGATCTGGATTTAAGAGAGTGTGATTTAAATGTTCTGCTCGATGAAGCGGTCGCGCTGGTGAAACATGAGTTTGACAAACGCCAGATTCGCCTGGAAAAGTATTATGATACTCAACTGCCTCAAGTGTTGGCTGACCGGAACCGGATGCACCAGGTGTTTATCAATTTATTAACCAATGCTATCCAGGCGACGCCAAAAGGCGGCCTGGTGTCGATCAGGACCTATTTGCAAACCATGCCATCTTCGGGGGTTTTTATCGGAAGCCGGAAAGGAGATTTCTTTAAGCCCGGCGAATGCGGTGCCGTCGTGGAAATCAATGATAACGGCACGGGAATTGACGCGGCAATTCTGGAAAATATCTTTGATCCGTTTTTTACCACCAAAGACGAAGCGGAAGGCACAGGTCTTGGGCTTTCGGTCGTGAAGGCAATCATTGAAG
>CAZFUU010000022.1:0-13096 GCA_964522565.1 uncultured bacterium
TTAACCCTCACCCTCTCCCTTTAAAAAAGGGAGAGGGAACGATAGGATGGTAAAAAATTTGCAGAGCTCAATTATGAGTTGAAATTTACGAATTCGTGAATTATGTTACATAATATGCGATGCGGTTTTATTGGGCTTTGAGGTTCTTGCCGGGCTCATTGATCAGATTTGAGTTGATTGCCCGGTCGGCATGATATAACATGTGTTTCAATATATAATCAAAAATGATTATGTGGTGGAATGAATGAAATTTGATGCGTTCAGAAAAAAATATGCCGCATGGCCTGTAATCAGATCCGAATTTGTCGTAAAAGACAGCGGGGAAGATCCGCAAGCTGTCCGTAATCAACTGAATAGATGGGTCACTAAAGGGTATTTGATTTCCTGGCGAAAGGGAATTTACTCGTTTTCCACATGGGAAAATCCGGGTGCCGTTTCGCCCAATCCGTTCTATCTCGCAAATTTTCTGTATGAGCCGTCCTATATTAGCGTTGAATCGGCGTTATCGTTTTATGGCATGATTCCGGAAAAAGTTTCCGCGGTAACGTCTGTCACGACGAAAAAGACCCTCGCGTTGAAAAGCCGGCATGGCAGATTCACGTACCAGCATGTCAAGGAATCCGCGTTCAGAGGGTTTGTGCGAAAAAAGGCGGAAAGTGGAGTTTCTTTTTTTGTCGCTGAGCCCGAAAAAGCAGTGTTGGATTTTATTTATCTTAATCTTGCTAAATTTCCAGATCGCGCGAGAGATATGCTTGCCGGATCCTATCGCTTTCAGGAAATAAGAGCTATGGATGCCAAGCGCTTGATGGGATTGGCGGTTTTTTACTCAAGCCGGAAGCTTTTGCGTTTGGCGGAAGACGTCGCTCAATGGGTGATGGAGGAACGGACGTGATTGACGTTATCAGGCAACAGTTTACTCCCGAAATGAACGTGAATGATCGGTTAAATAAAGCACGGGAATTTCTCCAGATTCTATGTTTGAAAATCATGGGCGATAAGGGAATGTTTGAGGACGTTGCGTTTCTGGGAGGAACAGCGCTTCGCGTTTTGTTTGATCTGAGACGGTTTTCGGAAGACATGGATTTTTCGTTGATCCCGGGGAAAAAACTTGAACTGAATAAAATACAGGATTTATTTTACGCTGGCTTTAAATCATACGGAATCCCTGCGGAAATTAAAAGCCAATCGAAAAATGCCGTTCAAAGTGTGTGGCTTAAATTCCCCGCGATCTTGAAGGATTTGAATATCAGCCCTCTGGCGGGGCAAAAACTTTCAATCAAGTGGGACACGGACACAAATCCTCCCAAAGGAGCCGTGCTGGCGCATGCGATTATAAATAAATTTTTCATGTTTCGAGTTGTCCATTATGATCTCCCTTCTCTTTTTGCGGGGAAACTGCATGCCTGCCTTTTTCGCAATTACGCAAAGGGGAGGGACTGGTATGATTTTGTCTGGTATGTGTCAAAAAAAATCAGGCCGAACCTTGTTCTTCTGCAAAATGCGATCAAACAAACAGAAGGAAAAGAGATCCACCTCACAGAACCGGAATTAACCGGTTTCTTGCTTGCCCGAATAGAGAAAGTCAATTTTGACCACATGAAACAAGATGTCGAACGGTTTGTGGAGGATATTGGTGAACTTTCTATTTTTGACAAAGATGCGATTGCGCAAGCAGTACGAATGGCTTATGAATTTAAATAAAACAACCCCGCCGATTTGATTTGAAGATGCTGAGCAAGTTTATGCTATCACCCAGAAAACATCCAATTTTCGCGTTGATGGTCGTCGTGGCAATTTACGGGCCTGAATAAATCCTGCCATCAATTATGACTCAAGTTTCCCTCACTCAGCCACGTGTTTTTCTCCTTACATAGGTCAGATGCGTTCAAACGTGACCTACAGATGGGGCAGACGTGCTTCGGTGAAGTTATATGGCAGGGCAAAAAATTTGCAGAACTCAATTATGAGTTGAAATTTACGAATTCGTGAATAATGTTTCCTGATGACACCCTGTGGTTTTTTGAGTTCCATCTCTCGCGCTTAATTCAATACACTGAAGAATACATTTCCTGAATTCTCAATTCTCGACTCACAATATTTGACAATCACTCCGGGTTTTTCCCCGAAGATCAATCAAAACAGATAAACTTCGATCATGAGCGAACAGAGCGCTTTACTCTTTAAGGATATCTATAGTAAGATAACTTCTTATGAGTATCTACAAACGCTTATTACAATACATTTTACCGTATAAAGGCCAGTTGGCGCTGGGGCTTGTGCTGACGATGCTTGCCGGAATCGGGGAAAGTTTGGTGTCGGTCGTTATCTATGTGACGACCAACGGGCTGATGAACCGGGATTTTATCAGCCTCAAGGGGATTCCGCATCTCCCCGAGAATCTTGCCGTTCAATTCAGCATTGTATGGCTGCCGGTAATTATCATCGGGATTTTTGTGCTGAAGGGCCTGCTGAATTTCAGCTCAAAATACCTGCTCGCGGTGATCGGGTACAAGACCGTTCGCGACATCCAGAACGATGTGTATGAGCATGTGACGACCCTGTCGTGCGATTACTTCACGAAACAGCGGAGCGGAGACCTCCTGAGCCGGATTTCGCGGGACACGAACGGAGTGCGGTCTTCCATTACCGACGTTGCCCTTGACGCCATCAAGGCGCCGATTACGATTCTTGTCACGATTCCGATCATTCTGATCATGGGCGGCTGGCTCGCGTTAATCTGCCTGGCCGTTTTTCCGATTGTGGCCTTCCCGATCATCATGCTCGGCCGCAAAATCAAGAAGCTGACCCGCCGCAGTTCCGAAACGGACGCGGACATTGCGTCATATTTGACGGAATCCCTTTCCGGCATGCGGATTATCAAGGCGTTTAACGCGGAAGCTATTGAGAACAGGCGGTTCCGGGAAATGACTCAGCGGATTTGCGTTTTTTGCGCGAAAATTTTCCGGACGTCCGAATTGCAGCGCCCCATTATCGAAATTATGGGAGCCATCGGAATCGCCATCACGATCTTTATCGCGATCCGGTATCTTCCGTTTGACCGTTTCATCACCTTTACCGGCAGTTTATACATTTTGTATGATCCGGTTAAAAAACTGAGCAAAATCAACACGATTGTCCAGCAAACTCTTGCGCACGGCCGTAGGATTTTTGAGGTCATGGATACGCCGCCGGACATTGTCGATGCGCCGGATGCGGTTGAACTCAAAGGAGATTTTGAAAAAATTTCCTTTGAAAATATCTCGTTTTTTTATCAACAGGGACAGCCCGTACTCAGGGATATTTCGCTTGAAGTCCGGAAAGGAGAGAGTGTCGCGCTCGTTGGCCCGAGCGGCTCCGGGAAAAGCACGTTTGTCAGCCTGATTCCGCGTTTTTATGACGTGACAGGAGGCAGGATTCTCGTCAATGGAATTCCGATATCGGGGATTAAGATCAAAAGCCTGCGCGCCTGCATCAGTTTGGTCACGCAGGAGACCATTCTTTTCAGCGGAACGATCAAGGAAAATATTCTTTACGGAAAAGCCGACGCGACCAATGACGAAATTGTGAAGGCGGCCATGGCGGCTAATGCGCACGACTTTATCTCGGCGATGCCGCTCGGTTACGAGACGCATGTCGGTGAGAAGGGAACCAAGCTTTCGGGCGGGCAACGCCAGCGGATTGCGATTGCCCGGGCAATCGTAAAAAACCCGCCGATTCTTATTTTTGACGAAGCGACCAGCCATTTGGATACCGAAAGTGAACGGGAAGTCCAAATTGCCATTGAAAACCTGATGAAAGGCCGGACGGTGTTTGTGATTGCGCACCGGCTTTCGACCATTCAGCGTGTTGATAAGATCCTCGTGCTTGAAGACGGCCGGATCGTGGAAGAGGGCCGGCACGAAGAGCTTCTCAAACGCGGAAAACGCTACAACGATTTCTATAAACTTCAAATCGGCGACTAATCGCGCGAATTTCCATATGAAACCGGTTCGCAGAAGCAAAAATCGCCAAAACGGAATAAACCCATGCTGTCACCCAGAAAACATCCAATCTTCGCGTTGATGGTCGTCGCGACCGATATCGCGGCGATTGTCTTCGGTTTTTTTGCCGCGTACTGGTTCCGGTTTTCCGGCCTTTTCATTCCGCTTCACAAAGGCGTCCCGTCATTTGACTTGTATCAGCACGCGGTTTTTGTTTTGGTGCTGGTTTATCTTTTGATATTCCGCTCCTACCGCCTTTACCAGCCCGAGCGGCTGTACCGCAGGATTTATGAGCTTCTCACAATCGTCAAGGCGGTGACCGTCGGCTCAATTGTCGCGATGGCGATGACGTTTTTCTTCCGGGAATTCAGTTATTCGCGAATCGTGCTCTTGTTCGCCTGGTTTTTTATCGTCCTTTTCTGCTGTACGGGGCGTTATTTTTTAATTCAGATTGAATATGTGATCCGCCAGACCCGGGACAGAAACCGGGTGCTGATTATCGGCATGACAAGAAGCACCCGGGACCTCATCCGGTGGACAAAGGAAAACCGCCATTACGGCCAGGACGTTATCGGGGTCATGGGAACTCATTTGGAGGATGAAGGAAAGCATTTCGAAGACGTTGCGATCCTGGGTAGTTATCTTGAATTTGATCAAATTCTTGAGCGTGAGCGGATTAACGAGGTGGTGGTGGCCGATCCGAATTTGCCGAAGGAACTTGCGACCGAAATCATGCTCAAGTGCGAAAGCAGGATGATTTCCTACAAGGTTGTCGCTGATTTTTATGGCTTGGTCACGCACAACGTCGACGTTGAATACATCAGCAACGTGCCTTTGCTTGGTTTGAGGACGCTTCCGCTCGATGATCCGTGGAACCGGGCCATTAAACGAATATTCGATATCCTTGTGTCCGCTTCCGCGATTTTAATTCTAAGCCCGTTTTTGCTTCTCCTGGGCGCGCTTGTCAAATTCACAAGCAAAGGGCCGGTTTTTTATAGACAGGAGCGGGTAGGGCAGGACGGGAAAGTATTCGGTTTGTATAAATTCCGGACGATGAACACCAACGCGGAAGCCGCGACGGGTCCCGTCTGGGCGAAAGCGGATGATGAGCGCGTGACGCCGATGGGCGGGTTTTTGCGCAAAGGCAACCTCGACGAACTGCCGCAGTTCTGGAACGTGCTGGCGGAAATATGAGTCTGGTCGGCCCGCGGCCCGAGCGTCCTCATTTTGTGGAACAGTTCCGGGACGAAATTCCCCGCTACATGGCGCGCCACAAGGTGAAGTCAGGCATCACGGGCTGGGCTCAGATTCACGGCCTTCGCGGCAACACGTCGCTTGAGGAACGCATCAAATACGACCTCTACTACATGGAAAACTGGACATTGATGCTGGACATCGAAATCCTGTTTGCCACACTCTTCGCGTTTAAAAATGCGTATTAAAATTAAATATTCCTTGTATTATAGCCACATTTAGCTTATTATAACCCCCTATATTGACCAACTAATGGGGTAGTTAACATATGAATCGGGATTTGGAAAGAGATTTATTCAATTGGAAGGTTCAGAAAGACAGAATTCCTTTGCTATTGAGGGGCGCACGCCAGGTAGGCAAGAGCTATCTTATAGAGGAATTCGGGAAAAAGGCATTCAAAAATATTGTGACCGTCAATTTTGAGCTTAGGCCTGAACTCAAGCAATGTTTTACAACACTTGATCCGTTTGAGATCGTTAATAAACTTCAGCTTCTTATGGGGGCAGAGATAGAAGCTGAGAACACATTGCTTTTTCTTGACGAGATTCAGGAATGCCCGAATGCAATCATGGCAATGAGGTACTTTAAAGAGAAGCATGGGCGTCTTGCCGTTGCCGGAGCAGGTTCATTGATGGAATTTGCCCTCAACCATTCTGATTTCCGAATGCCCGTTGGGCGGGTTCAATTTATGTACCTTGAGCCGTTATCGTTTGGCGAGTTCCTGACGGCATCCGGAAATGCACCGATGCGACATTATGTCGGGGACATGCGATTAAACCGTACGCCTGATAACGCGGTTCATCAGAAATTGATGGATTTGCTGCGGATATATCTTATGGTGGGAGGAATGCCGGCTGTGGTGAAGGAATACCTTGGAAGTGGGAATCTTTTGCAATGCCAGCGGATTCAAAATTCATTGCTTCAGGCATACAGGAGCGACTTTGGCAAATATGCCAAGTCTTCCGAGTTCAAGCATTTGCAGCGGGTTCTCGACCAGGTTCCGAGACTTGTGGGCAGCCGCATCAAGTATTCCAATATTGATTCTGACAGCAAATCAAGGGACATTAAGCACGCGCTACACCTTTTAAAGCTTGCCGGACTCGTTTATCCGGTGTACGCGACCGCTGCTTCCGGGCTTCCGCTGGGAGCGCAGGCAAATGAAATGAAATTTAAATTGAATTTTCTTGATGTGGGGCTGATGCAAAATGCGTGCGGCTTGCAGTCAGAACTTGCGGTGACGGATAATTTTATTCAAATTAACGCCGGCGCCGTAACCGAACAGCTGATTGGCCAGGAACTACGGGCATATTCTGACAGCTATTCAGAGCGCGGACTGTTTTTCTGGGCGCGCGATAAAAAAAGCAGTTCGGCTGAAGTGGATTATGTCGTCACCGCGGATTCTCGAATATTTCCGGTGGAAGTCAAGACGGGGAAAACGGGAACGCTTAAATCTTTGAAATTATTCATGAAAGAAAAAAAGTCATTGTTTGGCATCCGGTTTTCGGCGGACAAATTATCTTTTCATGATCATGTGCTGACATTGCCCCTGTATGCGGCAGAGCAGATGAAAAGATTGGCCGGGGACGCCGCCGCGGGTTTATAGCCGAACCTTTCTGAGCGGGAGGTTCTCTGTTTCCGGGGAGCGAGAGACATTGGCCTGAAGTTTTTTAATGTGATTTGTCACTGGTTTTTCAAATTTTATTTGCCACGCTCTTCGAGTTTAAAAATGCGTATTAACAGTTTAACTTACAGAATTGTCACCAAGAAAACCGGAGTTGAAATTTAATAATTTCATGGCGCTTAAAGTTACGGACTTGCCTGATTTTTTGCAGTAAGTGGTCATTTAAATTGGATCTTCGTCTCCGGTTTTGTTTTTTTCTCGGTTGATATGTGTTTAAAATGGTCAAATTAGAATTTTCGGAAATGATTTAGGGAAAAAGAGTTATGTCAAATGTCTTCAAGTTTACACCTAAACCGTGCATCTTTACACAATAATAATATAGAAAACGTGCATACGATTGCGTTTTGCTCACCTTTGTGGTATTATTGAGTTATGGAACGATTAGCGATCACTGAACTTTATAGGTGGAAGGAAAACAAGCAGAGAAAACCGCTTATCATTAAAGGTGTGCGTCAGTCAGGGAAAACGTACCTTCTCAAGGAGTTTGGCAGGCGCGCGTATACGGATGTAGCTTATTTTAATTTTGAGGGCAATGATCCGTTACAAAAATATTTTGACGTTAATCTAGACCCCAAGAGAATTTTGACTGAATTAGGAATGTTCCGCGGCGCGTTGATAAAACCGCAGGAGACGTTGATCATATTTGACGAAATACAGTTTTGTAATCGGGCCCTTACCGCCTTGAAGTATTTTTATGAAAATGTCCCAGAATATCATATTGCGTGCGCCGGTTCACTGCTTGGAATTTCATTGTCAAAACCGTTGTCGTTTCCCGTTGGAAAGGTTGATTTTCTTGATTTGCGCCCTCTAAGTTTTTATGAGTTTGTTTTGGCGCATGATGAAAAAGCGTTGCTCGAACATTTGGGCGGATTGGACAAAAATTCGAATATCCCGGCGCTTTTTATTGGAAAGCTTCTGGATTATCTGAAATATTATTATGTGGTTGGCGGAATGCCTGAAGCTGTCGCGAAGTGGATTGAGGCAAGAGATGTCGCGGAACTTGATGCTGTTCAACAGAAGATATTGGATTCGTACGAGTTGGATTTCGCAAAACATGCGCCGGTTTCTGATATCGCGAAATTAAATTTAATCTGGAAATCCATTCCAGGCCAGCTTGCGAGAGAAAGCGGCAAATTTATCTTTAGCCATGCGAAAACGGGCGCGAGGGCAAGAGACCTTGGCGATGCTCTCGAATGGCTCATTGCGGCGGGTCTGGCTCATAAAGTGGTAAAGATTGAGAAACCGTTTATGCCGCTTTCCGCATATTCTGACTCGAATTATTTCAAATTATACGCCGCAGATGCCGGCTTGTTAAGGAAACTGGCGGGATTGCCGGCCGATGTTATTTATCAGGGAACGGATACATACAGGGAATTTAAGGGTGCGCTTGCTGAAAACTATGTTTTGACGGAATTGCTGAATACCTGCGGCACGGTTCCGTTCTACTGGAAGTCGGGCAACACGGCAGAAGTCGATTTTGTCGCACAATTTAATACGCGGATTGTCCCCATCGAAGTGAAATCGGGGAGGAATAATAAATCGCGCAGTCTTGCTGAATATAGAATGAAATATTCACCGGAAATTTCGGTCAAAACTTCGCTGGAGAATTTGAGCGGCAGGGAAATAAAAAACATCCCGCTGTATATGCTGTGGAAACTGAAGGATTATATCGAAAATTGAGCGCCATGCAGGAATTGGACGGGCGAGTTTACAGGGTGAAGCATGAAATTGAAAGAATCTGAAAACCGGTTTTTTGGTTACGTTTTACCGGCCTCAAATCAGCATCAGGGAACTCAAAAAAATAGGGGGTTTGGGTGAAGGCGACAGTGAGGGATTAAATGAGGGATTAAAATCTCTCGTGGAAGTCATTAAAGAAAATCCCGGCATTAAAGCAAAAGACGCAAGCGTTCGCCTTCAAAGAAGGCCGATTAAAACGTTAGAGCGGCAAATCAAGAGTCTGATCGGCCGCAAATTAATTGAACGAAGAGGAAGCCGCAAGACCGGCGGGTATTGGCTTGCCTCCGCATGAGGTTCTTCATGTTTTGTGCCGGCAATATTGATGTGCTTAGTGAGCGAGTAAAAAAAATCATTTTTTCATTACAACGATAACAATGTTACCCTTATAATGCAAAAAGAGGGGTTGATGATGTCCGTATTAAAAGCTTTTAGATTGCCGTCCGGTCTAGCGAAGAAGCTTTCATTGCTTGCAAAAGCAACGCATCGCAGCGAAAGATTTTATGTTTCGGAAGCATTGACATATTATCTTGACGATTATGTGGACGCGCAAATCGCGAAAGATCGTTTCAACGATCCGAAATCCAGAATTATTTCGGGTGCTGAATTAAGGAAGCGCCTCGGTGTATAAAGTTGTCTATCTTGACAGCGTGGAAAAAGGCCTGGCCGGTATCGATAAACCCCGTACCACGCCTTCACAGGCGTGGCCTTGGGGGAAAACCCTTCGGGAAAATCGTGCCCATCCATCCCCGTCTTCACAGCCGGGGCTTTGCGTGTTACGGGGTAAATCCATTGCCAAAAAAATCCTCGTGCGGATTGAAAAGTATTTGGCATTGAATCCGAAAGAGCTTGGCAAGCCCTGAAAGGAGAATTTGATGGATATCGGCGCTACAGGGGGGCGATTACAGAGTGATTTATAAGATATCCGACCGCGAAATTTTAATTATTGAATTGCGAATTGGCATGGAAAAGAAATTTATGAGTAACGGCGAGGCGTACCGCCCACTGGCGCAAAACGACGGCAGGAGGGAAGAATGATTCAGGAAATCAGGAAAATTTCAATTGTCATTCCGGTTTATAACGAAAAGTCGACGATCCTGCACGTAATCGACCGCGTCCGCGGGGTCAGTTTGCCGGGGCTTGAGAAAGAAATTATCGTCGTCGATGACGCCTCAACCGACGGAACCCGGTTGATTCTCGAAGAAACCGGCGGGCTTTATCCGGACGTCAGATTTTTTTATCAGTTGAAAAACGCGGGTAAAGGAGCGGCACTGCGCCGCGGCTTTCAGGAGGCGTCGGGCGACGTGATCATCATCCAGGACGCCGACCTTGAATACAATCCGAAGGAATATCCCGCGCTTCTGGAACCGCTTCTGGACGGGCGGGCCGATGTCGTCTATGGCTCAAGATTTCTTGGGGGGACTCATCACGTCCTGTTTTACTGGCATTTTCTCGGGAACCAGTTTTTGACGATGCTGTCGAATATGCTCACGAATATTAATTTAAGCGACATGGAAACATGCTATAAGGCATTCCGGCGGTCAATCCTCGAAAAAGTATCGTTTAAATGTAATCGTTTCGGTTTTGAGCCCGAATTTACCGTCAAGGCGGCTAAAAACAGGTTCCGGATTTATGAGGTGCCGATCAGTTACAGCGGGCGGACGTATGAACAGGGAAAGAAAATCACGTGGGTGGACGGGTTTAAGGCCATCGGCGCCCTGATCTGGTTCCGCATTTTCGATTAATTCATCATCTGGGGTCAGCCCCAGATTATCAATATGATTTGAAAAAGGAAAATCTGGGACAGCACTGACTTATTCATTGGTTTGTATTTAATGAGAGTCATGTGCAGAGCCCAGGTTCTGAACACTGATAACACAAAGGAAGCGCGATGAAAAAAGCTTTAATCACGGGAATCACCGGCCAGGACGGCTCATACCTGGCGGAATTTTTACTCTCAAAAGGATATATCGTTCACGGAATCATCCGGCGGGCGAGCACCTTCAATACGGGCCGCATCGACCATATTTATGTCGACCCGCACATGAAAGGCGCCAAATTTTTCCTTCATTACGGCGACCTCTCGGACTCCGAACAAATCAATCACATGATTTACAACATCCGGCCCGACGAAATTTATCACCTGGCCGCCCAAAGCCACGTCCGCGTGAGTTTTGATATTCCGGAATACACGGGCAACATCACGGCGTTAAGCACCGCCCGGTTTCTCGAAGCCATTAGGCGAAGCGGGAAAAACATTAAATTTTACCAGGCCTCTTCAAGCGAAATGTTCGGCGCGGCGCCGGCGCCGCAATCCGAGAAAACCGCCTTTCAGCCCTGCAGTCCCTACGCCTGCGCGAAAGTTTACGCTTACTGGATGGCGAGAAACTACAGGGACGGATACGGGCTGTTCGCCTGCAACGGAATTTTATTCAACCACGAAAGCCCGCGCCGGGGCGAAACATTTGTGACTCGCAAAATTACCCGCGGGCTTGCCGCGATACTGGCCGGCCGCCAGGACACTTTATTTCTGGGAAATCTGGACGCGAAACGGGACTGGGGTTTCGCGCCGGAATACGTCGAAATCATGTGGCGCATTTTGCAGCAAAAAAAGCCGGATGATTATGTCATCGGCACCGGCGAAAGCCACACGGTCAGGGAATTTATCGAATCCGCGTTTTTGTATGCCGGAATCGCCCTCGAATGGAAAGGCACGGGGTTGAAAACAACCGGCGTTGTCAAAAAACTTCTTCCGACGGGCAAACAATTCAACACCGCAGAATTAAAGCCGGGAAGCGCGGTAATCCGAATCGACCCGCGGTATTACCGGCCTGTGGAAGTCCATGATTTGAAAGCGGACATCAGAAAAGCAAATAAAGCGCTCGGCTGGGAACCTAAAGTTACCTTCAAGGAACTGGTCAAAATCATGGTCGATTATGACCTAAAAACAGCCGGCCTTGCGCCCGTCGGCGAAGGAATCTCCATATACAAAAAGAAAAATTTCGGTTACATTGCGTATGAAATGTCAACAGCCGGCAAAAAGCAGGGTGCAAGCAAAATTTGAGGTAAGGAGATGATTCGTTGAACAACATCAAAAACAAACGCATTTTAATTACCGGCGGCGCGGGCTTTCTCGGGACATTCGTCGCAAAGGAGTTCCGGGCACGCGGATGCAAAAAACTTTTTATCCCGAGAAGCAGGGAATACAACCTGGTCGAAATCAAGGCGGCCGAGAGATTAATGCGTGACGCCGAACCGGATATTGTGATTCATTTGGCCGCGCGCGTCGGCGGAATCGGCGCCAACCGGGAACATCCCGGTGATTTTTTTTACGACAACCTGATGATGGGCGTTCAGTTGATGGAGTGCGCCCGCCTGTCCGGAGTCCAAAAATTTGTCGCGGCAGGAACCATTTGCTGTTATCCCAAACACACACCCGTTCCGTTCAGGGAAGAAAATCTCTGGAATGGCTATCCCGAACCAACCACCGCTCCCTACGGGTTGGCGAAAAAAATGCTACTCGTCCAGTCCCAGGCATACCGCCAGCAATACGGCTTTAATTCTATTTTCATCCTGCCCGTAAACTTATACGGGCCGGGAGACAATTTCGACCCCAAAAGTTCCCACGTGATTCCGGCGCTCATTAAAAAATGCGTCGACGCGGTCCGCGCCAACAAAAAAGAACTCGTTGCCTGGGGAAGCGGGCGGCCAACGCGCGAATTTTTATATGTGGAAGACGCGTCACGCGGCATTTTTCTGGCGACAAAGTTATACGACAAGCCGGAACCGGTCAATTTGGGGGCGGGTTTCGAAATCTCGATTAAAGACCTCGTGAAAATGATCGCCCGCCTGAGCGGTTTCAAGGGGCGCATTGTTTGGGACAAGGCAAAACCAGACGGCCAGCCGCGCCGGCGGCTCGACGTTTCGCGCGCCAGGCGGGAATTCGGCTTCAAGGCAAAAGTCCGGTTTGAGGATGGCCTCAGAAAAACGATCGCGTGGTATCGAAACCAAAAATAATGAAACCGCATTTATCCGGACGCAAAATACGCCCCGAATCGCCTGAAAAACCATTTAACTTTTAGCGCCATATGGAGCGAAAACTTAAACCTACACTTGTTCCGCGATTTCTTCAGGAAAAGGGCATCGTTCTTTTTTTCGGCAGGATTTCCGGAAACGCTTGTCGCGGAGATTGAACGCGATTTGCCGGATCGGGTACGCTGAATGAATCTTTCGGTCTATACAAAAAAGGGGAACGCTTGACGGATTTCGAAAACGGGCTGATGAAAACAGTCGCGTGGTATCTGGAAAAATTTTAAATGAGTTGATCCAGTTTTGTCAAATTTAACCCCTTCTCCCCTTGTTCGCCAAAATACGGACGAATCGGTCCTTCGGCGGATGGGAGAAGGTTGGGATGAGGGGTGAAGTCACCACCCTCACCTTTCCGCCA
>CAZFUU010000023.1:0-2851 GCA_964522565.1 uncultured bacterium
GGCGACTTCCCGCCCCATCGCGTCCCGTTTGATATGACGAAACCCGGGTTTGCCGGCCATGTAACGGTCGTAAAGCAATTCAATCCCCTCAACCCCTTTGGTGTCAATATTGCAATATCCCAGAACGTTCGCGAATAAAGTCCCGTGCGGATAAAACCGCCTTTTCTCATACGTGATACCAAGCGCCGGATGTTTCAGGGCTTCAATCGCGGCGGCTTCTTTCATATTCGTTCGGCGCTTCAGCCAGATAAACGCCTTGTTGCGGCTGAGGCGCTCGGTTAAAAATTTTTTATCAAGGCCGAGAATCGGCGCCAGCCGGTCGATCATTTGCGCTTTTTCTTCTTTCGAAAGAACACGCGGAACGGCGTAAATCGACGGAACTTTCAAATTGGTGGCAAACGCTTTCATATTTCTGTCATAAATAATGCCGCGTTCGGGCGGGATTTCGATGATCAGATTGTGCTGTGCGCCCGCCACTCTGAGCAGACGGGTCTGATCGCTGACGGTGAGCCGAAACAGCTGGTAAATAATCAAAGGAAACAGCAGGGCAATTCCGATATTGACGAACAACAGCCGGCGTTTAAATCCTTTTGGGGACATTCATTTATTTGGAGGTTTTGGCTTGGGCTTCCTTCATGGAGCTGACCCACGAAAGAAAATTATATTTGACCGGAGCCATCGGTTCCATCGGCGTTTCGATCGGCTTCGGCAGCGAAATTTTGATGATTTCGGCGGCTTTCGGCGTAATCAGCTGAAGCGGTTTTTCCTTGAGTTTCTGGTTCAGGTATTGAGGGGAACGAAGCCGGCTGACGCGAAATTGAGCAATTTTATAATCCTCTCCGAGCTGCGCGAGACGGGTTTCTTTCTTTTGAATGCTGTAGGACAACCGGTATGTCTCGGTGTAGACATGCACATACACCAGAAGCATGACTGTTCCGGTCATCAAAATCGCAAAAAAACCGTGCCATCCGCCGCGGTGGTTTGTCATATTTTTTCGATCACTCTCAGTTTTGCCGATCGCGCCATTTTATTCCTGCTGATTTCCTCGCTCGTCGGCTGAACCGGCTTTTTGGTGACGATCGCTCCCCTGTTTTCCTTTTTCAATCCAACGAAAAAACGCTTCACCAGCCTATCCTCAAGCGAATGAAAACTGATCACGCCCAAACGTCCGCCGGATGCCAGCGCCGAAAACGCCTTCGGAAGCGCGCCTTCCAACGCCTCCAGTTCCCCGTTGACGGCAATCCGGAGCGCCTGAAAAACCCTCGTCGCCGGATGAATTCTGCCGTATCGCATCGCCGGCGGCGAATGCTTTTTAATCACCTCGGCCAATTCCAGCGTTGTTTCAATGGGTTTTTCTTCCCGCGACTTCACAATGGCGCGCGCGAACTGCCTCGAACGCCATTCCTCGCCGTAAGTCCTGAAAATCAATTCAAGTTTCCGTTCGGTCGATTCCTGAATCAATTCAGCCGCGCTTTTCCCCGTTTGCCGGTCCATCCGCATATCCAGCGGCCCTTCGCGCAAAAAACTGAAACCGCGCGCCGGATCCTCGACCTGATCCCGTGAAAAGCCCACATCCAGAAGAACGGCATGAACCTGGCGAATATTGAGCGATTCCAGCGCTTCGTCGAGAAAAAGAAAATTCGATTGAACGAGATCAAAACGGGCACCGATCCGGCTTAACCGCCGCCGGGAGCGCTCCAAAGCTTCCTCGTCACGGTCCAGGCCGATCAGTCGGCCGCTTGGGCCCGCTAATTTCAAAAGCGCTTCGGCATGCCCGCCGCTGCCCACCGTTCCGTCGAGTACCGTGTCACCCGGCTTTACGGCCAGATAAGAAACAACTTCCTCCAACAAGACCGGTTCATGCAAGGACTCAGGCCTTCCCGTTTCGAGGGCGTCTTCCATGTCAGGACGCACGAAAACTTTTAAGCGCCTCTTCTTCGTTTTCATAATTGCCGAGAAAGGCATCGATGCCGACCTGCCGGAATGTTTCGCGCACCATGGGGTTGAGATTGAACAGCCGGACGTCTCCCCTCAGGGAGCGGATTTTTTGAACGCGGTCGACCAGGATGCCGATGCCCGCCATGTCAATGCCTCCTGCGGCTTCCATATCGATCAGGAAAAAACGGTGATTCCGATTCAGCAAGCGATTGAGCCGGTTCTTGATCGTGACCATCCTGTCCGCGCTCAGATCTCCCGGGCAACGAACCACTTCGACCGGATTTTTTCCATTCCCGTTTAAACGATTTCCCATGATGTCCCCCTGAATGTTAAAATTAAGCTGATTGCCGATTCACCAGCTTTTCAGCCAGATCCTCGAATGAATTTTTATTATCGTTAAAGAATTTTTGCCAAAGCTCGTCGGCCCAGATTTCGATCCGGTCAGAGACGCCGATGATGACAACGTCCTGCTTGATTTCCGCGTATTCTTTCAGATAGGCCGGAATCAGAATCCTGCCCTGCTTGTCACACAGCGCTTCGCAGGCGCCTGAAAAATAAAGCCGGTTAAATTTTCGTGATTCTTCGCGCGTAAAAGGCAGGTCTTTGAACTTGCGTTCCTGTGATTTCCATTCTTCTTCGGTAAACACAAAAAGACATTTGTCGAGGCCGCGCGTCACGTAAAATTTTTCGATGTAATTTTCCTTGAAGATTTCCCGGAACTTGGCAGGAATAATCACGCGGTCTTTCGCGTCTAAAGAGTGTTTGTATTCGCCGTAGAACATCGTTTATTTCTCCACTATCCCCCACTTTCAACCACTTTGTGGCATAATATAGTTAAATTATGGGAGTGCGTCAAGAAAAAACGGTTCTATGGACATCTATTTTCCGGAACTACCATATAGGGGTGTTCGGG
>CAZFUU010000023.1:2861-13009 GCA_964522565.1 uncultured bacterium
GGCACACAGGATGAAGTGGGGAGTCAATAGCCGCAAAGACACCCTTTTTTGACGATTTCAAGTGGTATCGGTCAAAAAATTTATTTCTTGAGCAGTTTTTTGGATGAAATAACAGGCGCTCAACCGGCGGAAAAAAATGATGAAACGTTTATTCGCAGAATAAAATCCGCGAGCAGCTTTCGCAGGTGACAATTTTTTGTTTCAGTTTGATTTCATTGATAACCTGCGGGCGCAACTGCATCTGACACGCCGGGCACGCTTCCCCGCTCACCTGGACAAGCGCGACACCGTTTCGTTTCAGAACGATTTGCTCATATAAAGACGCGATATCGGGATGAACTGCTTTTATTTTCTCGGTTCTTTTCTGGGTCAATTCGTCGATTTGAGCGCCAATTGCCCGGCTCTTTTCTTCCAGTTCTTTTGTTTTTTGCTGCCACTCGGCTTCTTTCGCGGCGAGTTGTTTTTTGTGTTCTTCGGCGCTCCGCTGCGCCGCCTGAACCTCGTCCATCAGGCCCAATATGGTTTCTTCAAGTATTGAATTGTCGGCTTTAATGGATTTGATTTCGCCCTGAAGCGCCGAGTATTCCTTGTTGGTTTTGACCTGGGTGAGCTGGGCTTCGTATTTGCGGATGGCTTCTTCTTTCGAATTGAGTTCGATTTCTTTTTCCTTCTGTTTTAACTGCTGGGATTTTAACCGTTCCTGGCATTCGCTTAGGAGTGTCTGTTCCGCTTCGACTTCCCGCTTTAATTCACGGATTTCCTGCGGAATCAAGTCGCGCTGCAGCCCAAGCTCGTAACGCGCCTTGTCCCATTCCTGAATTTCCTTTAATTTTTCGATATCCTGATCCATTGCCGTCATAGAAAATGAGAACGCTCCGTTCCGGTTTTATTGCTTAAAAAAACATTATAGGAGAAACCGCCGTTTTGCCGCAAGCTTTTTAAAATTATTTTTTTCGCGTGTTTGGCGTTCGCCGCCTCATCCTCCAACTTAGTTGAAAGCGGACATTTCATGTGCTACGGAAACCGGACATTTCATTAGCTTTCTACACAACCAGACGAGAAGTTGACGCGCGAAAGGGGGTCTGATAGAATCCGAACCATAAAGGGCATATTAGCATCCATTCATGAAACAATTGAAAGCCGCCGTTATCGGCGCCGGGCATCTCGGTAAAGAACACGCCCGTATTTACCACGAAAATCCACAGGTTGAACTTGTCGCCGTCTGCGACCAAGATCCGGCCAAAAAGGACTATGCCGATAATTTCAACTGCCGTTTTGTCACGGATTATCACGAACTGCTCAAAGACATTGACATCGCCAGCATCGCGACCCCCACGAGCACACATTACGCCATTGCCAAAGAATTTTTGGAAGCGGGAGTTCACCTCCTGCTTGAAAAACCCATCACGGCGCGGCTGGAAGAAGCCGACGAGCTGATCGCAATCGCAAAAGAGAAAAATCTGACCCTTTACGTCGGGCACCTGGAGCGCCACAATGCCGGATTTCGCAAAATCCAGAATATCGCCAAAAATGTGCGCTTCATCGAAGTTCACCGCCTCGGCCCCTTTTCACCTCGCATCTCGGACTGCGGTGTCGTGCTCGACCTGATGATTCACGATATTGACCTGATTCTCCAGCTCGTTAAATCCGAGATCGAATCGATTGACGCGATCGGCATTCCGGTATTGACTCAATACGAAGACATCGCCAATGTCCGTATTAAATTTAAAAACAAGGCAATCGCCGACATCACGGCCTCGCGATTAACGCCGGACAGGCAAAGAAAAATCCGGATTTTCCAGGAAGACGCTTATATTTCGCTCGATTATATTTCCCAGACGGCGCAAGTTTACCGGAAAGCCACCCTGCCGGAAGCGCTGCTCGGAGAAAAAATCGTGCATGAAAAAATCAATATTCAAAAACAGGAACCCCTCAAAATGGAACTCGAGCATTTTGTGCTTTCGGTCCGGCGCGGGACCTCGCACGGCCGGCCGGACGTCGAAGCGCGAAACGCCCTGAAAGTGGCGATCGACGTGGTGAAATCCGTTCAGGAAAACTCCCCCAAACCCATTAAAATCTGATGCCGCAAAAAAAAATATTTTTAATCGCCGGCGAGGCCTCCGGCGACCTGCAAGGGGCGTTGCTGATTAGGGCCCTCAAACAGCAAAACCCAGAACTGTCATTTCGCGGACTCGGAGGCCCCTTAATGGCGGAAGCGGGCATGGAGTTAACCTACGAACTCACGCGCGAATCCGTGCTGGGCGCGACGGACGTTTTAAAAAAATACTTTTTCTTCCGCTCCCTTTTTGAACGCACTTTCCGCGAGGTGCTGAATGACCGACCCGACGCGGTGATTCTGATTGATTATCCGGGGTTCAACATTCGATTCGCCAAACGGCTCAATCGCCGCTTCCCCGTTTATTATTATGTGTCACCTCAAATCTGGGCGTGGGCAAAACGGCGCATTCATACGATCAAGAAATTCGTGACGCATATGCTTGTTTTCTTTCAATTCGAAGAAACGCTCTACAAGCGCCATCAGGTTCCCGTCACCTGGGTGGGACACCCGTTGGTCGACAAAGTTTTGCCCTCGAAACCAAAATCGGAATTGCGCCGGCAATGGTGGCCCGGCCAACCGGCAGAAGCGAAATATATCACGCTTTTTGCCGGATCCCGCGAGACGGAAGTCAAACGGATTCTTCCTGAAATGCTCCGCGCGGCTGAAATTTTACACCGGCAAATTCCGGAAACGCTGTTCCTGATTTCTCAGTCGACAAACGTCCGCCCTGAAATCTACGAAGATATTTTAATCCGGTTCGGTGCCGCCATTCCCTTCCGCCGGATAGAAGGCCGGGGTTACGATCTTTTGTTTGCCGCCGACCTCGCGTTTGTGGCTTCGGGGACGGCGACGCTTGAAACCATGATTTCGGAAACACCTTTTTTGATTTTCTATAAAACAGCCGCCTTGACTTTCTGGCTCGGGCGGATGCTGATCGACATTCCCTACATCGGACTCGTCAATGTCATTGCCGGTAAGAAAATCGTCCCTGAATTCCTGCAGAATGAAATATGTCACGCTGAAATCGCGCGGGAAGCTCAAATTCTGCTTCAAGACAATGTTGCCAGAGACCGGATGACCGCCGACCTGCGGGCCGCAAAGTCCAGATTGGGTTCCGGCGGCGCGGCGGATCGGGCGGCGAAAGTGATTGCAGAAACGATTGGCCGCTAAGCGGATTTGACCGGTTTTAGGCGAAGCGGAATGCTTTTCAGACAGGTCTCATTGATAAAAATTTCAAAAGAATAATCTCCGTATCTCTCCAGCGGCGTATTCAAAAGATTGATGCTGGTCAAAAAGGGAGTCCGGTATCCTTCTTCCGCGCTTTTCGAACGCTTGATGGTGAAATCACCCGGCATCGCCAGTATTTTTTTTCCGTCCGAATCAATCAGCCGGACTTCGATCCGGTACTGCCTGTCCAATTCAGGCGGTGAAAATAAAAAACGCATGACAAGCGTCATCGCCTGATGCTTGACCGGGACTTTAGGCGCGTGAATTGTGTCAAATGCCCCGCCCAACAAATATAATTTTCCGTTAACGATATCCGCCCTGTCCGCCAAAAAAGCGAAATCAACTTCCATGGCATCTCTCCTTGTTTGTTTCAATATCAAGGGCTAATGTTACAAAGAAACAGGAGAAGATACAATAAAAAATAGGAGAAAATGAGGAGCTTATATGCGGTTTGTCCCGTCAGAGCGCATTTTAAATGTGCGCCCAACGGGACAAACGGCCGCGAAAATTATTTTATACGTCAAAATAGAGGTAAAATTCATGCGGATGAGGCCGAAGCGCCATCGCAGGAATATCAACCGATCGCTTGTATTCAATCCAGGTTTCAATCACGTCTTTGGTAAAGACGTCTCCCTGGAGTAAAAATTCCATATCATTTTCAAGGGCGTTTAATGCTTCCGACAGGGATCCCGGAACTGTTTTGATGTTCCCTTTTTCTTTTTCGTCGAGCTCGTAAAGATTACGATCGACTGCCGGGCCCGGATCGATTTTATTGATAATCCCGTCCAGCCCCGCCATCATCATTGCCGCAAACGTGATGTAAGGATTGCAGCTGGGGTCAGGGCAACGGAATTCAACCCGCTTGGAGGCCGGCGAAGCCGAATAAACCGGAATCCGGCAGGCGGCTGAACGATTCCGTGCCGAATAGCACAGGTTCACGGGCGCTTCAAAACCGGGAACGAGGCGTTTATACGAATTGGTGGTGGGTGCTCCAAATGCCAAAATAGCACCTGCATGCTTCAAAAGCCCGCCAATATAATAGCGGCACATTTCGCTCGTCAACGCGTATCCTTTTGGATCATAAAACACATTCTTATCGCCCTTCCAAATACTGGAATGAATGTGCATTCCCGAGCCATTATCGTTAAAAATCGGTTTCGGCATGAAAGTAGCCGTTTTCCCGTATTTCCGTGCGACATTTTTAATGACATATTTATACATCATGAGGTGGTCGCCCATCTGTACAAGCGGAGAATACCGGATATCAATTTCGCATTGCCCACCTGTGGCAACTTCATGGTGCTGGCATTCGATCGGCACGCCGATTTTCCGAAGCGTCAGCATCATTTCCGACCGGATGTCCTGCAAGGTATCATGCGGCGGAACCGGGAAATAACCTTCCTTGTACCTGGATTTGTATCCCAGATTGGGTTTTTCGTCTTTCCCCGTATTCCAGTCCCCTTCTTTTGAATCAATAAAGTAATACCCGAAATTTTCGCCTTGATCGAAACGGATGTCGTCAAAGAGAAAAAATTCCGCTTCCGGGCCCCAATAGCTCATGTCTCCGATTTTCGTTTTAATCAGGTACTGTTCGGCTTTTTTCGCGATATAGCGCGGATCCCTCGAATACGGCTCTTTGGTGACCGGATCATAAATATCGCAAATAATACTCAGCGTCGGAATCTGGCAAACAGGATCCACGACCGCGGTGGTGGGATCGGGGATTAAAACCATGTCCGATTCCTGAATTTTCTTGAATCCCCGGATGGATGATCCGTCGAATCCGATTCCTTCTTCCCAAATGCCGTCACGCAAAATACTCTCGGCCGGAACGGAAAAATGCTGCCACATGCCCGGCAAATCATTAAATTTGAAATCAACGATCTCAAGCCGATGTTTTTTGACGAACTCTTTTACTTCGGCCTTTGTTTTCGGACGTTCCATGGATGCGCTATCGTCTTTGTCAGTTACCAATGTTGTCATTGTTCATGCCTCCTGAGTTAAATTTTAAAACAAACACTGACCGTTATTATTTTTTTAGCAATTAATATGCCAATTTTACCTCTTCTGAAAATTCTCCTGTCACTTTCTCCTTATTGAACACGCGAGTCAAACTTTAACTCAGAAAACGTTAAAAAATCTACAACTATGTCGCTTTCCCCCTACAAAAACGTAGCTAAATCCAAGTCAAACCTAACCCACGCGATACTGTTTGGCTTTATACCCCAGAATCCGTTCAGTTACGCCGAGCAAACGCGCAGCTTTCCTTTTATTTCCGCCCGTTTTTTCCAGGGCTTCGCTAATCAGGCGACGCTCCAGATTTTCAACCGCCTCGGACATATCCGGAATGCGCCCCGTTTCTTCTTCCAGTTCAGCAAGCGGGCGAAAATTGGCCTGCAGTCCGGACGGAAAATGTTCGCGGCCGATGACTTCTCCCTGACTCATGATGACCGCCCGCTCAACCGCATTTTCCAGTTCCCGAATATTTCCGGGCCAGGAATAATTACTGACATATTCCCACGCTTCTTCCGAGAGGCGTTCAACCCGTTTCCGGTTGGCGTGGTTGGATTTTTCAATGAAGTGATGCACCAACTGCGGCAAATCTTCTTTTCGCTCACGCAAAGCGGGCATGAACACCGGAACAACATTCAAACGGTAATAAAGATCTTCGCGAAACCGGCCTTCCCTCACTTCTCTTTCGAGATCCTTGTTGGTGGCCGCGATAATCCGCAAGTCGATGCGAATGGTCGCCACCCCTCCGACCCTTTCGAATTCCTTTTCCTGCAGAACCCTGAGCAGTTTGACCTGCGTCGCCGGAGATATATCCCCGATTTCATCGAGAAAAAGCGTGCCGGTATGCGCCATTTCGAATTTTCCGCGTTTCATTCCGGTCGCGCCCGTAAAAGCTCCTTTTTCATAACCGAAAATCTCGCTTTCAAGAAGCGTTTCCGGAAGGGCCGCGCAGGAAACTTTGACAAACGGCTTATCAGCCCGGTCGCTGTGATAGTGAATGGCATGCGCGACCAGTTCCTTGCCGGTACCGCTTTCGCCGCGAATCAAAACCGTCGCGCGCGTCGAGGCCACCAAGTCGATGTTGGAGTATACATCGATCATCCTTTTGCTGTTTCCGATGATGTTGACGGGCTGATAACGCTTTTTGAGCTCCTGCTTAAGATCCCTGTTTTCGGAAAGCAACGTCTCTTTTTCCCGGTTAACCAGTTTGTGAATTTTCACGGCTTGCGCCAGATAAGAGCTCACAATCAAGAGAAAGCGGACGTCCTCTTCGAACTCAACCTGATTTTGAAACAGGCGGTCGACGCTCAGAGCGCCGATCGTTTTATCCTCGACCTTGATCGGGACACAAATAAAAGCGACATTTTCTTTCGTCAAATCCCCCCGCGCGCGGGTCCGGTTAAGAAACAGCGGTTCCTTGCCCACATTGGGCACGACAATCGGTTCTCCCGTCGCCACGACTTTTCCGGTTACCCCTTCGCCGATCTGATAACGCCCTCGCTTCATTTCATCCAGATCCAGCCCGCACGCCACATGAATCGCCAATTCGTTTGTTTCGGGCAAAACCAGAGAAACGGTGCCCCGCTCCATTCCGAGTTTCTTATGGAGCGTATCCAAAACCCCCTGGGCAACTTCCTGGAGCCGCAAAGAAGAAGAGATAACGTCGGAAATGTCCACCAACGCTTCCATCTGTTTATCCATTAACTTCAATTTATCTTCGCGGTTCATTTAAATATCCTTCATCGCGGTGACAATAATTTTGTTTTCATTCGCTTTTTTTACAAATTCAACCCGGTCAAGAACGATTGTTTTTCCCGCCTCAAACGCCAACACGCTCGCGCCGGCTTCAATCATGACCGCCAACGTCTCTAATCCAACCGTCGGAACGTCAAACCTAAAATCCTGGTTCGGTTTTGCGATTTTCACAACCACCACATCGCGCCGGCCTAACGCAGCGCCTCTGCGAATGGCCTCATCGGTTCCCTCTATCGCTTCGATCGCTAAAATAGCTTCTTTTTTGACCACGACTGTCTGGCCGACGTCCAGCCGCCCCATTTCTTTGGCCAAGTGCCAGCCGTAACGAATATCGCGTAATTGCTCCGCACTGGGTTTGCGCCTGGTCAAAACGCCTTCGCCGGGAAGACAATCTTCGGTGAGATATGCCGTGCTGTCTGAAATACAGACGCCCTGTTTATCCATATACCCGGCAATCGCTCCCAAAAGAGAATCATCGCTGTGATTCCTGGTCGTGGCCAAGACCTTGATCATTTCAAAATCAGGGCGCACATCGCCCTTGAAAAGATTCGTTTTGGTAATTTTTCCCGCCATGACGGCTTCCGTGACATGTTCGCGCTTGAAAAATTTAATGATTTTTTGCAGTTCTCCCAACTTAATCCACTCAATTGCCGCCGATTCGGACAGCACAGAACGATCGGTTTCCCCTTGTATCGCGCATAAAGCTATTTCACGGCCGCGCTTCCTGGCTTCCCGTGCCACAATTAATGGAAGGCGCCCATTTCCCGCAATGAGTCCCAACATTCCCGATTTTCCGTCCATAAAACCCCTCTATTAATTCAACCTATGAAATCTACAAATATGTAGAATCATAGCACGCTACATTATTGTATACAAGTTTTATCATGAACTTTTTTGTTCATTTACGCAAACTATTTAATAATAACAACTTACAGGATTTTATTGCAGGTATTTAATTGCAGATTCCCCGTTCAGAGGATTCGATAAAGGAAATCACCCGCTGAACCGCGGGAAGCGGAGGACAGTCGTCCTTGATTTTCTGGATTGCGTTTCTGGTGGAAAGTTCAGAACGGAAGAGAATTTTGAAAATGCGCTTTAACGCGGATTTTTCTTCGGAGCTCATTTCGCCCGCACGGTTAATGCCAACGCTGTTAAGCCCGTAAGCAAGCGCCGGATGACCGTCCACCATGACGTATGGCGGAATATCCTTGACGGCCTTGGAACTACCTCCCATGATCGAAAGATAACCGATACGAACAAACTGGTGCACACCACACAAACCGCCGATAATCGCGCGGTCTTCGACCGTCACATGACCGGCAAGCGTTCCCGCGTTTGCGATAATGACCTCGTTGCCGATCTTACAATCATGCGCGATGTGCGCATAGGCCATGATCAAATTATCATTGCCCACAACGGTCTCGGTCCCCTCAAGCGTCCCGGGATTCACGGTGACGTATTCGCGGATTTTGTTCCGGTCACCGATTTTTAAAAAAGAAATTCCGCCTTTGAATTTTTTATCCTGGGTGACACTGCCGAGCACGGCACCGGTAAATATTTCATTGTCCTTTCCAATCGTCGTATGCCCCTCAATGGTCACCCGCGCGCCGATTTTTGTCCCATCGGCGATTGTGACATACTCTTCAATATTGGAGTAAGGACCGACGGATACTCCGGCCCCCAGTCGGGCTTTCGGATGCACGATAGCGGTTTGATGAATCACAATTTGGTCGGTCGAGGTTTCACCGGACATCATCATTCCTTTATTTGTCTACAATCGCAAACTTGACATCTGCTTCCACAACCAAATCATCCCCAATATAAGCTTTACCGGAGCACTGCCCGGTGCGTGACCTGATTTTAATCACCTCGGCCTCCAGTCGAAGCTGATCGCCAGGATGAACGGGTCTTCTGAATTTCACGCCGTCAATGGTCATAAAATAAGCAATCTTGTTTTTATTTTCAGGTCGGCTTAACATCAACACGCCTCCGACTTGAGCCAGCGCCTCCAGAATTAAAACTCCCGGCATCACGGGATGACCCGGAAAGTGCCCCTGGAAAAATTGTTCATTATAGGTCACATTTTTAATGCCCACCGCTTTGACATCGTTCATCTCGACAATCCTGTCAATCAATAAAAAAGGATAGCGATGAGGAATGATTTTCATGATTTCTTCGACGTTCAGCTGTTTTTTTTCTTTTGTCTCTTGCGTCATGCTTTCTTCTCCCCTTTTCCGAATCACCTTGGATTTTAGCAGCGAAAGTAATCTTGCGTTATGGTAATGTCCCGTTCGATATGCCGAGATTTCCCCCCGCAAAGGTTTTCCCAATAAATAAAAATCCCCCGTCAGATCTACGATTTTATGCCTGCACGCCTCATCCGGAAACCGCAGCGTGTTTTGAATGGGCTGATTATTTTCAAACACCAGCGTATTTTCCAAACTGGCGCCCTTTCCATACCCCTTCGCCTTGAGAAGGAGCGCCTCCTCTTTTAAACAAAACGTGCGTGCCCCAGCCAGATTCTTTTGAAAGGAGTCGGGAGTAACCTCCACCGTCAGCGACTGGTCAGCAAGGTCTGGATGCCCATAGCTCAGATGGTAAGAAAATTTAAGTCCCTGATACGGTTTTGCGCTGATCACGTGTCCGCCCTCATTAAATTCAACGGGTTCGGTGACGAATAAATACTCTCTCGGTTTCGCCTGTTTTTCCAGACCGGCTTGTAAAATCGCGTCCACATAAGCACCCGTACTTCCGTCAAGCCCGGGCAATTCGTCTCCGTTAATTTCAACGACCGCATTATCCACTCCCAGTCCGTGAAAAGCCGCAAGCAAATGCTCCACCGTGCGGATGACGACCGAACCGTTGCAAATCGTGGTCTGTCTCCCTGAAGGATCGACGTGAACGTGATCCAAATTGGCTGGAATTTTTACCGGCGGATTCTGGTCCATCCTGACAAACACAATACCCGAATCAGCGGGAGCGGGCCGAATCCCGACACGAACGGTCCTGCCCGTATGAAGGCCGATCCCCTCGATTTCCACTTCTTTGCGAATGGTGATTTGCATTTCTGTCATGACTTTTTCGCGCCCTTTTT
>CAZFUU010000024.1:0-12809 GCA_964522565.1 uncultured bacterium
CGCCGGGAACAAGCCGGTGGAAGGCAGGGTGGTTCTTGACGAGCTGGCTTTTTTCGGCCCGCAAGAGCTGATATTCAAATCCGCGCTCGATAATCTTTACGGTTTTCCGTCCGCAACGGTTGCTGAAGCCAGACGCAGTGAACTGCTGGAAATTTCGGACGACCGGTTGTTTATCGAAAACATCGCGGCCGACACGTGGAAATATTTTGTTGATTTGATTGACAGGGAAACGACGCTTCCGGTTGATCATATTCGGACGGGCAGGACGCTGGGGATCGGGAATTATACAAGCCCCACAAATATCGCGATGGACTGGCTGGCCTGTATCGGCGCCGTTGAGCTTTCACTTATGACGCGGGCAGAGGCCCTTAAGCGCATCGCCATCGGCCTGAAAGAGGTTGAGAAACTGGAAAAATGGGAGGGCGGGTTTTTTTACCAGTATTATCAAACGCATTCGCGGCTGATTTCTCATTGGTATGTGTCGACAGTTGACAACGCGTGGCTTGCGGCAAGTTTGGTCATTATCCGGCAGGCGTTTCCGGAGTTGGCCGGGCAAGCGACGGCGATTTTTGACAAATTTGATTTTTCCAAATTTTTGGACTCAAAAAACGGACAGCTTGTAATCGGCTATGACGCCGCGGCGGGGGCATACGCGCCTTATCATTATGGATTGGCGGCGTCAGAAGCGCGGCTTGCGAGTTATATTGGAATTGGAAAAGGCGATTTAGACAAGGCGCACTGGGCAAAGGTATACCGGACGCTCCCGAAAACATGGGCCTGGCAAAGCCAGACGCCGCAAGGGGCGGATTCAAAGCTGTTTGGCGTAAAAATATTTCAGGGCTATTATGAATCCCGCGGCCGTAAATTTGTTCCGAGCTGGGGCGGGTCGCTCTTTGAATTCCTTGCGCCGATTCTTGTCGTTGATGAGCAGGCGCTGGGGAAGCATAATTTGGGAGCCAACAATCTGACGGCAACCGATTTGCATATGCTTTATGCGATTCGGGAGAAAAAATATCCTGTCTGGGGAATCGCGCCGGCGGCTATTGAATACGGCAGTCAATGGCAATACAAGGAATACGGCATTCCGGAATTCGGAGCCAAGGGATATCCGGACGATGGGGTTATCGCCCCTTACGCGTCGTTTCTGGCGCTGACGCTCAGGCCGTCTCGCGTAACTCAAAATCTCCGCACACTGTTGCGAGAGTATCCGGAAATTTACGGGGAATACGGTTTTTATGATACAGTGCGGGTTTCAGACGGAAAGGTCAATCCGCAATATCTCCTGATTGACCAGGGGATGAGCTTTTTGGCGATGGTGAATTATTTGACAGACGGTGTTCTTCAGCAGAAATTTCACGCGGACCCGGTCGGGAAAGCCGTGGGGGAATTGCTGGCGGAAGAACGGTTTTTCGGGTAAAGTCGTTAAGAAGTTGTTAAGGGTTGTTTTAACGGAAGCCTCATATCGAAACAAGGCAGTTTCCGCAACGGCGGCCCGTCATGCGTTACGGCGGGAAAATTGGAGCGGTAGAGGTTAATTCAAGAAAAGGAGAAAAAACAATGAAAAAACGCACTTGGTTTTTGATTGCGTTACTGGTAGTGCTGCTTGCGGCGCCTTCCTCACAAGTGTTGGCGGCGGCATGGCAGGAACTTGTCATTGCGGATTTTGATACCGGGGACAAGCCGAATAACGTGGGCGGGGACTTTGGTTCATGGGATAAGGACCCCAATGATGAGACGCAAAGCTGCAAAATGAGTTTTGTGGAAGATGACGCGATAGGCGACGCGCTCGGTTATGCGCTTCGACTGGATTATGATGTGGATTCTCCCAATCCCGCATACAACGGGTTCTGGATGAAGTTGAACAATCTGGACGCGACGGCGTACAATACGATCAACTTTTCCATGAAAGGATCGGGCGATTTCACGAAACGGGTTAAACTCGAAATGAAAGATTCCTCGGGGAAGTCGTCTCCCTTTATTGTTTCGGGCATTACGGATGAGTGGCAGCAGTTTTCCATTCCGTTCGAAAAATTCCCGAAAATTCAGAACTGGGATTCCTTGAGCGAGTTTGTGGTGGTGTTTGACGATATTAACTCAACGCCTAAAAAAGGCACTATTTATTTGGACCAGGTGACCTTATCCGCTGAATAATCCCTTGAAGCACTCGAGGGGTTTTTGAGAAGGTAAGGAAGGAGGTCGGCGGTGATCATCAAGCAAATGTTAAAAGACAGGATTTTGACGGACAAGGAGCGAAAGAACCTTGCGATTTTGGAGGTGATCCGTAAAAACGGGCCGATCTCCAGAACCGACATTTCCAAGATCACCGAGCTTAATATCGTTACCGTTTCCAACTACGTCAACCATTACATTAAAAAAGGGCTTGTGATAGAGGGAGAGCTTGACGAGTCCACCGGCGGAAGAAAACCGGTGCTCGTCGAGCTCAACCCGAAAGCCGGGTATATGGTCGGCGTCGGGCTCAACATGCTCAATATGGTGGGCGTGCTCGTGGACCTTGAAATCAACGTGATTACCGAGGTCAAGCAGGAACGGATTCCGGAAAATTCAGAGCTGGTCATTCAGAAAATGGTTGATTTGGCGGCCGACATCATCGCGAAGTCCGAAATTGAAAAGGACAAAATCGTCGGTGTCGGCGTCGGAATTCCCGGGATTATTGACGAACGGGGCCGGACGATCCGCTGGCCTCAAAGCTTGGGAGAACGGGACGTATCGGTTTGTCTTTCGATCAAGGATTCTTTCGAAAAACGCCTGAATATTCCCACCTTTGTTGAAAATGACGCGAATGCAGCGGTTCTGGGCGAAAAGTGGCTCGGCCTGGACCGGGATGTCCGGCACATGATTTACATGTTTTCGGGGGTCGGCATCGGCATCATTATCAACGGAGAAATTTACCGGGGCGTTACCGGCGCGGCGGGCGAGCTTGGGATTTCAAGCACGAAAGCGGGCCGGGACGAAGTATTGCAAATCGCCTCGACACTTGGGCGTTGGGAGATGGATTTGGGCATGACCGCCCAGGCCCGGCAACTGGTGGAATCGGGAAAGAATTCGGTCATGAAAGACATGGCCGGAGGGGATCCCGGTCAGATTACCTTTAAACATCTGGTGAAAGCGGTCAAGGAAAAAGACCAGCTGGCGCTTCAGATTGTTGAAGCGGGCGGATACTCCCTCGGGAAAAAAATCGCGTTTTTAACCAATCTTCTGAACCCTGAAATTGTCGTGCTCGGCGGGGGAATCGAAGATTGCGGCGCGCCGCTTCTTGACGCGATTAAATCTGCGGTCAAGGAATGGTCGGTTGAAGAAGCCGCCTTGCATGTCAAGATTATCCCATCCGCTTTCGGCGAAAACGCGGTCGCTTTGGGCGTTGTGGGGATTGTCGCGCGGGAAGTTTTCGCGCAGGCATGACAAAGATCCTGAAAATCGGGTTTGTTAAAAAGAAGGCAACCCAACAACGGGGTTTGCGGAAACGCGGCATCAAAGGCGCGGCGTTTCCGTAAACCCTTTTTTATTGTATGGCACTCACGCAGCGGTATTGCGACTTACATCTTCATACGAAGCGTTCGGATGGAACGCTGACGCCCGCTGAAGTTGTGCGGGCGGCGGGCGGCGCCGGAATTTTTTGCGTGGCCGTGACGGATCATGATACCGTTTCCGGGATTGATGAAGCTGTCCGCGCGGGCGAGTCACTCGGGGTCGAAGTGATCCCGGGAATCGAAATCAGCGCCGACTTCACACCCGGAATCCTGCATCTTTTGGGATACGGAATTCGCTGGAAAGACCCTGCTTTTGAGGGCGCGATCCGGCGGCTACAGGCGGACCGTCGCGCCAGAAACAAAAAAATCATTGAGCGTTTGTCCGCTCTCGGTATCGCGATATCGCTTGAGGAAGTCGCGGGCGATTGTCACGGGAATCAAATCAGCCGTCTGCATTTCGCGCGTGTTCTCGTGCGAAAAGGAATTGTCTCGGACAAAGAAGCGGCTTTCCGGAAATTTTTAGGCCAAGGCCGGCCCGCCTATGTTTCAAGAGCGCATATTTCCAGCAAAGAAGCGATTTCGCTGATTCGCGGCGCGGGAGGAGTAGCGGCGCTTGCGCATCCTTTGCATATGGGGCTGCCCCTGGACAGCAGGGAATTTCTTCAAACTATTCAGCGCCTCCAAGCCGAAGGGATCATGGGGCTGGAAGTGTATTCCAGCGCGCATGACAAAACCTCCGCCCGACGCCTCTTTCGGCTGGCGGAAACCTTACGCCTTCTGCCGACCGGGGGAAGCGATTTCCACGGCGACCATAAAAATATTCCGATTGGCTATAGCGGAGAAGGCGGCCCCGTGCCGTATGAATGGGCGGAACGTTTAAAAAAACAATTTTCAATGCAAAAGTCTGTTTGAAAAGTTAAAATAACGCCCTATGGAATTGTTGACCACCTCAGCGATCGAAGAACTGAAAACCCGGGTCCTCCGCGGGGGAGAAGTTTCCCACGAAGAAGCTTCGGCCTTGGCCGGGCTTGATGAGCCCGGGATTTTAAATTCGCTGTTTTCCGCCGCGCATGAGATCACGGTTCATTTTCACGGCTCTACGCCGGAGCTTTGTTCGCTCGTAAACGCCAAAAGCCATTTGTGCGCCGAGGACTGCAAGTTTTGCTCTCAATCGGTTCATTATCAGACGTCGGCCTCCCGTTACGGCTTGCTGCCTGTTGATAAAATCGTGGAATCAGCCAAGGAGGCGGAACAATTTGGCGCGGCGTGCTTTTGCATTGTCACCAGCGGAGAAACGCTGGAACAAGGGGAATTTGACACCGTGATTGAAGCGGTCAAGCGGCTTAAACGCGAGACGTCTCTTGAGATTGATGCTTCCGTCGGTTTTTTGACGGTTGAACGGGCAAAAGAATTAAAAACGGCAGGGGTTCGTCGGGTCAATAATAATGTTCAGACAGCGCGGCGGTTTTATCCGCATATTGTTTCGACTCATTCGTATGAGCGGCGGCTCGAAGCGCTGCGCAACTTGAAAGAAGCCGGACTTGAGCTTTGCGCCGGCGGGATTTTCGGGCTCGGAGAAACAAGAGAGGACCGGATTCGAATGGCCTTTGAGTTAAAATCCCTGAAGCCGGAATGCATTCCGATTAATTTATTAAATCCGCGGCCGGGGACGCCGCTTGAGAATATGCCCAAGCTGGGCGCCGATGAAATTATCAAAACCGTCGCGATATACCGGCTCGTGCATCCGCGCGCGATCATCAAGCTGGCCGGGGGCCGTGAGCTGAATCTGGCGGAGAAACAAAAAGAGGCGCTGTATGCCGGCGCCAACGGATTAATAATCGGCGGTTATTTGACAACAGAATCCGATCCGGTTCAACAAGACCTTGAGCTTGTGAAGCAGGCGGGATATTCAATAAAGGAAGAGAGCGAAAAACAGAATGCAGAGGACAGGAAAAACCGTTAGAATTTTTTCTGTATTCTGTTTTCTGTTCTCTGTTGTCTGGCGACATGAACATCACACTTTCCGGAAAACAAATTCTGATCACCGGCGGCACTGGCGCGCTCGGAAGCGCGTTTGTGAACCGGGCACTCAAAGCAGGCGGAACGGTTTTTTTTACCTATTGCCGGAATGAAGAAGCGGCAGAAAAATTACGGCAGGCGGGCGCCAAAGGATTTCGGGTAGATTTGTCGAAACAGGAGAACATCGCGTTTTTTGCCGAAAACCTCGGGAAAGAAATCGATCAATTGGACGGCATGATTCACAATGCGGCGATCGTTCATGACCGGACCATACAAAACATGGCTGAGCCGGACTGGGACGAGGTCATTGCCGTGAACTTGACGGCAGTTTACCGGTTGACCAAGCGATTGTTGCCGCTTCTTTCCAAGCGCGCGGCGAGTAAAATTGTAACCATCGTAAGCCGGGTCGGCCTCCGCGGAGGATTCGGGCAGGCAAATTATGCGGCGTCTAAAGGCGGGTTGATTGCCATGACCAAAACGTTGGCCAAGGAATTGGGCAGAAAACAAATCTATGTCAATGGAGTCAACCCCGGTTTTATGCGGTCTGAAATGACAAGCGGATTACCGGCGGAAATCTTCGAAAAGCAAATCCTGGCCAGCGCGGTTCGCCAAATGTCGGAGCCGGAGCGAGTGAGCGATTTTCTTGTTTATCTTATGTCGGATGCGTTTCCGGCCGTCACGGGGCAGATTTTTCATCTGGATTCGAGGGAAGTATGAATCTTAAAAAAGTAGTCATTACGGGTATCGGTGTTGTTTCTCCGATCGGTTCGGATGTGGGCGAGTTTACCGCCCGCCTCCGGGAGGGCAGGCCGGGAATGAAAAAACCCGGAGACGCGGATCCGGCAAGATTTGGCCCAACAATGGAAACGCAAACCGGTTTCCCGGTTTTGAATTTTAATTGCCCGTCATATGCAAAAATCCTTGAGCCGAATATTCAATATTCCCTGAAAGCCGCCGAAGACGCCTTGCGCGATGCCTCCGTTGATCCGGCGCGAATCGACCCGGAACGCGTCGGGATTGCCGTCAGCACCAGCAAGGGCGGCGTTTATACGATCGAAAAATTTTTTGACCGCTTTCAAAAACATCCGAGCGCGCTTCTTGCCGCGCGGGTTTACGCCAATATTATTCCGAATATTTCCTCGCAGTGGATTGCGCGCCACTGGAAACTTCGCGGGCCGGCGAAAGTGGCTATCGCGGCCTGCGCGACGGGTTTGTTTGCGATTATGGAAGGGATTCGGATGATCGAGCAAGACGAAGCGGATTATTGCATCGCGGGAGCGGGGGACGCGTCAATGACGCCGCTTATGACGGCGTCCTACCGGCAAATGGGCGCGCTTTCCGCCGGACAACTGCGCCCTTTTGATCTTCGCCGTGACGGATTTTTGATCGGAGAAGGCGCGGGCGTAGTGATTTTGGAAAGCGAAGAAAACGCCAGAGCAAGGGGCGCTAAAATTTACGGCAGGGTTCTCGCGCATGCGTACGGATTTGAATCAAGCGATGCGATTTTCTTTTCGCCGGAAGGAGACGGTTTGTCGGGCTGTCTCGGGCGGCTTCTTGCCGGAGCCAATATACGCCCGCGGAATATCGATTATATTAATTTGCACGGAACCGGTACCCGGTCGGGAGACCTTTACGAAAGCGCTCAGCTCAAAAAGGCATTCGGAAAAGACGCGTATGGTATTTCCATGAGCTCGACCAAATCCCTGACGGGGCACATGCTCGGCGCGGCCGGAGCCGTCGAAGTGATTACCGCGCTTGTGGCGATGAAGCACGGTTTTGTGCCGCCGACAGCCAATCTGGAACAACCGGATCCGGCATGTGACCTTGATTACACGCCGCTCAAAATGAAAGAAAAGCGAATCGATATTGTTTCGTCAATTTCGCTTGCTTTTGGCGGACAGCTGGGCGCTATTTTAATCGGCCGGCCATGATATCCGCGGCTTCGTTTGACTGGATTTTGAAGGAATTGAACGAACTTGAAACGCGGCATTTGTACCGTAGCTGCCGCGTGTTTGATCCGATCGATTCTGTTCGCGCACGGCTCGACGGCAAAGAAGTCACTTTATTTTCCGGCAATGATTATTTGGGGCTCAGCCGGCATCCTCGCGTGATTGCGGCCGCCCGGAAAGCGATTGAAGAAGGCGTCGGCGCGGCAAGCGCGAGGTTGATTAGCGGGACCGGCTCATATCATCAGGCGCTTGAGCGCGAAATCGCCCGCTTTGAGCAAAAAGAGCGCGCGCTTGTTTTTTCCACCGGATATCTCGCCAATCTCGGCGTGTTAACGGCGCTTGCCGGCCCCGGAGACGAAATTATTCTGGATAAATTAAATCACGCCTCGCTCATTGACGCGGCACGTGCCAGTCAGGCGGCCATCCGCGTTTATCCTCACAAAAATATGTCCTATCTTGAAAAACTCCTCAAGAGGTCAAAGGCAAGGCGGACATGGATTGTCACCGATTCTGTTTTCAGCATGGACGGCGACCTGGCGCCCCTGGAGGAAATTGTTTCGCTCAAGAATCGTTACGGCGCTTATTTGATCATTGACGAAGCGCACGGCACCGGCGTTTTTGGCGAAACCGGTCGAGGCGCCGCGGAATTGTTAAACATGTCGGCGCAGGTCGATGTGCATATCGGCACGCTGTCAAAAGCGGTCGGCGCCCTCGGCGGTTTTGTTGCCGGCCGCGCGGAATTAATCGATTTTTTGATTAATCGCGCGCGGACATTTATTTTTTCCACGGCACTTCCCGCGGCCGTGTGCGCCGCGGCGGCCGAGGCGTTCCGGATGATTGATACGGTTCCGTCGATTCGCCAAAAACTTTGGGAAAACGTCCGCTTTCTAAGCCAGGGCCTTCGGGAAATCGGCGCGCCTGTTCCGGATTTTGAATCGCCCATTATCCCGGTTATTTTGGGAGATGAAGAAACAACCGTGAGAGCCGGAAAACAGCTTATAGATGCGGGTTTTTTCGCCCCGGCCGTCCGGTATCCGACGGTTCCGAAGGGGAAAGCCCGGCTGCGCATTACCGTTTCTGCCTCCCATGAACAAACTCAAATTCGCCGCTTCTTATTTGCGCTTAAGAATCTTTTTTAAAAGTTCGATGATATAGACGTAAATCCTTTTAAGAGAAGAAGATTAGGCGTATAAATATCTTTTATTTTCAAAACGGAATTGATATACTGTCACATGCTAGCTTGCGCGTTCCGATCCGGGGCGTTGCGAGCGGGGGATTAGCACAAAGGGGAACATATGCCCACCAAAACGGCAGGCACTGGGAAAACACGTCGGCAGCGTGATCAAATTTTACAAGACAGCGAAACGCTCGAAGCGGAATTACTCGCGCGCTGGGACAAGGAGTGGATCTGGCATCCTTTTACCCAAATGAGCGAATGGGAAAAAGAAGAACCCTGCATCATTGAGTCCGGCCGCGGATGTTATTTGCGTGACGTAAAAGGCAAGCGCTATTTTGACGGCGTCTCTTCGCTCTGGTGCAATCTTCACGGGCATCGCGTTCACAAGCTTGATCGCGCGATTCGGCATCAACTGAAACGCGTCGCACATTCCACTTTTTTAGGCCTGTCCAATGTTCCCGCCATTCAGCTGGCGAAGCGATTGATTGAAATCGCGCCCGCGGGCTTAAAACGCGTTTTTTATTCCGATTCCGGTTCCGAGGCGGTTGAAATCGCCCTGAAAATGGCCTATCAATACTGGCAGCTCAAAGGGGAAACGGACCGGAAAAAATTTCTGCATTTAACCAACGCTTATCACGGAGACACAATCGGCGCGGTCAGCGTGGGAGGAATTGAGCTTTTCCACTCGGTATATCGTCCGCTTTTGTTCGAAGCTATTCCGGTTCCGGCGCCGTATCAATACCGGGACTCTTTTCCCGGCACGGAAGAATCTTATCGGGAACAATGCCTCAAACGGCTGGAAGAGAGCATTCTCAAACACCGCGGCGAAATTTGCGCGTTGATCATGGAGCCGCTGATTCAGGGCGCGGCCGGAATGATCACTCACCCGAAGGGGTATTTGGCAGGCGCGCGTGAACTCACGAAAAAACACGGGATTTTGTTGATTGCCGATGAAGTCGCGACGGGATTCGGACGGACAGGGCGGATGTTCGCGTGCGAACACGAAAACGTCACGCCCGATATCTTGTGCCTGGCCAAAGGGCTCACGGGGGGATACGTGCCTTTGGCCGCCACATTGACGACGGAGGAAATTTACGCGGCTTTTCTCGGCCGGCATGATGAGTTTAAGACTTTTTTTCACGGGCACACCTACACCGCCAATCCGCTTGCGTGCGCGACAGCCCTGGCGAACCTTCAAATTTTCGAGCAGGACCGCACGCTTGAAAAACTGAAGCCCAAAATCGAATTCTTGACCGTCGCTCTTGAAAAACTCCGGCGCCTGCGCCACGTCGGCGATATCCGGCAGGCCGGTTTCATGGCCGGCATTGAACTCGTCCGCGATCGCTCCGACAAAACCGCTTATGAAGCAGCGGAAAAAGTCGGAATGCGTGTCGCAAAAGAGGCAAAGAGTTTGCGGGTGATTTTACGGCCGCTTGGGAATGTGGTCGTTCTGATGCCGCCGCTGGCCTCAACGATTCCGATGCTGAAGCGGTTAATGAGGGTCGTCAATCGGTCCATTCGCGCGGCGACTGAAAGAGTTTAGCCCTTTTATGGCTCGCGGAATTTTTATCACGGGAACCGACACAGGCGTCGGGAAAACAATCGTCGCAGCCGGGTTGGCGCTTGCCTTGAAACACAGGGGCATGAAAGTCGGCGTGATGAAACCCGTGGCGACGGGATGCCTCGGGGAAAACGACCATCGACTCGTAAGCGTGGACGCCGCTTATCTCTTTGAGGCCGCCGAAAACGAATATGCCCCGCTGACCAGCCCCGTGCGTTTTCGTAATCCTGTCGCGCCCAGCGTTGCGAGCGTTTACGAAACGCGCGAAGTCGATGTCGGGGCGATCCGCAGTGCCTATCAGCAACTCCAGCAGCATTACGATTATATTCTGGTCGAAGGGATCGGCGGATTGCTCGTGCCTTTGAAAAAAAATTATCTGGTCGCCAATCTGATCCGCGACCTTGACTTGCCGATTCTGATTGTTTCGCGGCCGACACTCGGCACAATCAACCACACGCTGTTGACGGTTGACTCGGCGCTGATCCGGGGGTTTTTCATCAAGGGAATTATTTTCAACCGTTCTCCGCTTGTGAATTATTCGCTTGCCGAACTGACGAATCCGCGCGTGATTCACGAAATCACCGGGATCCCCGTCCTCGGATCCCTGCCGGAACTCGAAGATGTGGACGTCGAAAGATGCCGGTTCGGAAATTTGAAAGAAATTTTCGAAGAACGCATTAATCTCAACAAAATTTTAAAATAACCCCTTTTTTCTTTCTTGCGCATGAAGAAGAAAATTCTTGTCGCGATGTCCGGCGGCGTTGACAGCTCTGTCGCCGCGCATCTTTTAAAGCAGGCGGGATTCGAGGTCGGCGGAGCTACGATCCGCATGTGGGACGGCGACGATCCGGAAGCGAAAACAGCCGCCGCCGCCGGCCAGGAAAAACCGGAAGAAATCGCCAAAAAAATCGGGATTCCTCATTATTTTTTTGATTTTCGCGAGCCGTTCCGCAGGCAGGTCATTGATTATTTTCTCGATACTTACGCGCGCGGCAAAACTCCCAATCCGTGCGTCGTCTGTAACCGGAGCGTGAAAATCCCGCTGTTTTTGGAGCGCGCGCAGGCGCTCGGATATGAGGCGGTGGCGACGGGGCATTACGCGCGAATCGGGCATGATGCGCGAAGCGGACGTAATTTTATCCGGGAGGCGGCGGATACTTCCAAAGATCAATCTTATGTTTTGTTTCTGTTGACACAGGAAATTCTCGAAAAGCTGTATTTGCCGAACGGGGAGTTTAAAAAATCCGAAATTCGCTCGCATGCGCGGGCGCTTGGTTTGAAAGTCGCGGAGAAGCCGGATTCCCAGGAGATCTGTTTTTTACCGGATCACGATTACGGTTCTTTTTTGCAACGCGAAAAAAATATCGGCCAGCAGGAAGGCCTGATTGTCGATACGGCGGGCAAGCGGATGGGCACGCATCCGGGTTATTACCATTTCACGATTGGACAACGAAAAGGACTTCGGATTGCGCATCAACACGCGCTGTATGTGGTGGATATTGACGCGGAAACCAATACCGTAACGGTGGGGCCGAAAGAAGCGGTTAAGCAAAAAATCTGCTGGGTCAAAGACCTTCATTGGTTTCTTCCGCCGGAGCATCCGGAATCATTGCGGGCGGAAGTCAAAATCAGGTCAAAACATCCGAAAACGCCCGCGGAAATACACATCAAATCCGGACAACTGGCCTTGGTGACTTTCGATGAACCGCAGGAAGCCGTCACCCCCGGCCAGGCGTGCGTTTTTTATGACAGGGATCGGGTTTTAGGGGGCGGCTGGATTGAGCGCCAGAAAGACCTGTAGCAGGATTCCAGGCGCGGCCGGCGTCAATTTTCTGGAAAATTGCGGGGAAAGATGCTAAAAGAGGCGGTACATGCATGACGAAAAGACGCTAAAAGCAAAGGTTGCCCCTTTAAAAAAAGGCCTGAAATTACCCGGGTACAAAGACAGAAGTTTGGTCACAACCCACATTCTTCGCTCGCTTCCTCCTCGTTTTGTCACGATTCCGATTCCCGCTCTGTGGAACGGCCGTTATCAGTTAAACGTCCGCGAAAAAGATCACGTGTGCCTGGGAAGCGTAATCGCCGAACCGATGTCCGATTATTTCGCGCCCATACACGCCAGTGTCAGCGGTCGCGTCACGGGAATTTCAAATCAGATCATTCGAATTGAATCGGACGAGGCTGATACGCTTGCCGGGGAAATCACGCCGCAAGAGCATCTGATCGGAGATCCCGCGGCGATGATCAACCAGGTTCGCGTGGCGGGACTCAGCCGAATGGCCGGACGATCCGGCCGGCCGCTTCACCGGGATTTGAAGGATGCTTTGTCTTCAGGTGTGCGGACGGTGATGCTCAATGGTTGCGAGTCCGAGCCGTTTTTGACCGCCGATCATGTCCTGATGCTGAACCATCCCAATGAAATTTTAAAAGGGACGGAGTTGATCAGAATCATGTGCGGCGCGGAACAAGCGGTGATTGTGATTGAAAAAGACAAACTGGAAGCCGTCGAGGTGTTAAACACAAAAAATTATTCTCTCAAGCTGAACCGGGTCGGGGTTTGCGCGGTTCCGAATTTTTATCCGCAGGGAAATCCGCAGCTACTTTCCGGCTCGGCT
>CAZFUU010000025.1:0-12719 GCA_964522565.1 uncultured bacterium
ATTCAAACCACGTTCAAAGAAGAGACCGAGACCGATCTGTTCGGCGAGCAGGCCGTGCTGTGCGGCGGGCTTTCCGAATTGATTCGGGCGGGCTTTGACACGTTGGTAAATGCCGGTTATCAGCCCGAGATCGCGTATTTCGAATGCCAGCATGAAGTGAAACTCATTACCGACGCGATTTTCGCGGCCGGCATCAGCGGGATGCACCGGCGTGTTTCGGATACGGCCGAGTACGGGGATTATTCTCGCGGCAAGCGGATTATTACCCAAGAAACCCGTAAGGAAATGGAAAAAATACTGAAAGAAGTGCAGGACGGCAAATTCGCGAAAGAATGGATGGAAGAAAATCAGAAAGGCCGTCCGAATTTCAGCAAGCAACGCAAAGAAGCAGACGAACACCGGATTGAAAAAGTCGGTGAAAATTTGAGAAAGATGATGCCCTGGATCGGCGGGCACGTTTAATAAACGCCATGAGCAAGAAAAGAAAAATATACATATTTGACACGACGCTTCGCGACGGCGAACAATGCCCCGGCGCGTCACTGACGCCCGCCGAGAAAGTCCAGATTGCCAAGCAATTGGAACGGCTCGGCGTGGACGTGATTGAGGCGGGATTCCCCGCGGCGTCGCACGGCGAAGTGGAAGCGATTCAAATGATTTCCACGCAAATCGAAAAGCCGGTCGTGTGCGCCTTGGCGCGCATGACGCGCGGCGATATCGACGCGGCGCGGGAAGCGTTGAAATACGCGAAGAAAAAACGCCTGCACGTGTTTTTGGCCACGTCCAAAATTCACCGCGATTTTAAATTAAAGAAACGGAAATCCGAAATCCTGAAGCTGGTCGACACGCAAATCCGGTACGCCCGTCAATTTTTTGACAATGTCGAATTTTCCCCCGAAGACGCGGCGCGGACCGAAAGGGCGTTTTTGGCCGATGCGGTCCGGGCGAGTATCGCGGCGGGCGCGACGAGCGTCAATATCCCCGACACGGTCGGCTATACGACGCCGGCGGAATTCGGCGATTTAATTTCTTTTTTGATCGCGAAAATTCCGGCGCTCGGAAAACGCGTAACGCTGTCCGTTCATTGCCACAATGATTTGGGGCTGGCTGTCGCCAATTCGCTGGCGGCGATTCAGCACGGCGCCAATCAGGTGGAGTGCACGATCAACGGGATCGGCGAGCGCGCGGGCAATGCGTCAATGGAAGAAATCGTCATGGCCATCGACACGAGGCGTGATTTGATTCAGGCTTACACGGATATCAAACTGAAAGAGATTATCAAAACGTCCCGCCTGGTCTCTTCGTTGACGGGGATGGTGATCCAGCCGAACAAGGCGATTGTCGGGCGGAACGCGTTTGCGCACGAATCGGGAATTCACCAGGACGGCTTGTTGAAAAAAAGGCAGACCTATGAAATTATTGATCCCCGGCGCATCGGCCTCTCAGGCAGTGAAATTATTATGGGCAAGCATTCGGGCCGGCACGCTTTTCGCGAACGGCTGTTGAAATTGGGGATTGAGCTGGACGAAAGCAATCTCAACCGGGCGTTTGAGCGGTTCAAGATTTTGTGCGATCAGAAGAAATACGTTTTCGATCAGGACCTCGAGGCGATTGTCGAGGATGAAGTCAACCGCGTTCCCGAAATCTGGCGATTGGAACATCTGAAGATTTCCAGTGAAACGGGCGTGATTCCGAAAGCCGAATTGCGCCTTTCGTTCGAAGGAAAAGTGAAAACGGCGGTTTCGGAAGGGGACGGGCCGGTTGACGCCTGTTATAAAGCCATTGAAAAGGCGACGGGCATCGGAGCGCAACTGGTTAATTACCGGATTCAATCCGTCACGAGCGGCAAGGACGCGTTGGGAGAAGTGAGCATTAAACTTCTTATCGGCGGCCGCGAGGTAAGCGGGCGCGGCACGAGCACGGACATTATCGAAGCCAGTGTGAAGGCGTATTTGTACGCGTTAAACAAAATACGGGTCCAGCCGGATAAAAAACAGGTGGATTCGATTTAAGACCATGATTCCTTCTCCCGTTGGGAGAAGGATAGGATGAGGCGAATTTTAAATCCTCACTCTTACCCTCTCCCGAGGGAAGAGGGGAACAAGCGAGGCAATCAACAACTGATGCAAGCCGCCGGCGATCCTGAATTGAAAGTTTACGGCCTTTTTGGGTTTCCCCTTGGCCATACGATTTCTCCCGCGATTCACAATGCCGCGATTGATTATCACGGCCTGAAAGCGTTTTATTTTGCCTTTGAGCGTTCTCCCGGCCGGTTCCGGTTTCTGATGAGGAACATTAAAAAAATGCTTCTGGACGGTTTCAATGTCACGGTGCCTTATAAAGAAGCCGTGATCCCTTTTTTGGACCGGGTGCATCCCGCGGCCCGCGCGATTGGGGCGGTCAACACGGTCAAAAAAGAAGGCAAAAAATGGATCGGCTACAATACGGATGTCGACGGTTTTCTAAAGGGGCTTGATGTGACGAAGTTCAATCCCCGCAAAAAAACCGCGGTGTTAATCGGCGCCGGCGGTGCCGCGCGAGCGGTGTGTTTCGCGCTGGGACAGAGGGGGGCAGCCAAAGTTAGCATATTTGACACAATTCCCGGAAAGTCCGGGAAATTAGCCGCACAATATAGGAAAATATTTCCGGCCGTGCGATGGGAGTCACCTGCTGCTTCCGGAAAAAACATGAAGCAATCCCTTGAGGGAACAGATATTCTGGTGAATGCGACGCCGGTCGGGCTTCATGTCAAAGATCCGTCGGTCATCAAAGCCGATTGGCTTCCGAAACGCAAGATTCTGGTGTATGATCTTATTTACTCCGTTAGACATAGCGCTTTGCGCGGCAAAATGTCTAACGGAGTTTACTGGTTGCGTGAAACGAAGCTTCTCCGGATAGCGAAGCAACTGGGGCATCAAACATTGAATGGTGAAACAATGCTGTTGCATCAAGGCGCACGGGCTTTTGAAATCTGGACGGGGAAGCGTGCGCCGGTAGAAGTCATGCGGAGGGCGTTGAATGCTGAGTTATGCGCTGACTAGTGTTTTTGTGTTTGTGTTCGGAACGATTCTGGGCAGTTTTTTTAACGTGTGTATTTTCCGCCTGCCGCGGGAAGAATCGGTGGTCAATCCGCCGTCTCATTGCCCGGCTTGCGGGGCCCCGATTTCGTGGTACGACAATATTCCGGTGATCAGTTTTTTTATGCTTGGCCGGAAATGCCGCGCCTGCCTCGCCCCGATCCGTCCGAGATACGTCGTGATTGAGCTTTTGACGGGTGCGGTGTTTGTATGGCTTTGGTTGACTTACGGTCTTTCGGTCAGGGGTGTTGCGGGCGCTTTTTTATTTTCTTGTCTTTTGATCGCGAGCGTCGTCGACCTGGAATTTCAGATTATTCCGGATGAGGTCAGTTTGGGCGGGCTTGCGGCCGGGTTGCTGTTCAGCACGGTTTTCCCGTCGATACACGGGGAAATTCTCTGGTGGCGCGGGTTGCTTTTATCGCTGTTGGGGGTCGTGGCCGGCGGCGGTCTGATTTATCTGACCGGTGTCATCGGGGATTTTGTGTTTAAAAAAGAATCAATGGGCGGCGGCGACGTGAAACTTCTTGGCATGATCGGGTCGATTTTGGGATGGCAGAACGTCCTGCTGGTTTTTTTTCTTGCTCCCGTTCTGGCGCTTCCCCTTGGGTTATTTATGAAATTTGTCCGGCGGGCGGAGGTTATCCCGTTCGGGCCTTTTTTGTCGCTGGCCGCGTGGATGGCGTTTCTCTGGGGTGATAAAATGATTATTTGGTATCTGAACGGAATGGGAATGTGAAATTAAGAAGACAGATAACAGAAGGCAGATGAAAAAAATCAGAAAAACAGCTTTATTTTTCTGTTTTCTGCATTCTGATTTCTGTGTTCTATTTGGAGGATGACATGCTTGAATATATGACTTGCGGGGAATCGCACGGTGTTTGTTTATCCGTGATTTTGCAGGGGATGCCGAGCGGGCTGGCGGTTGACAATGATATGGTCAGCCGTGAATTGTGGCGCAGGCAACAGGGCTTCGGGCGCGGCGGCCGTCAAAAAATCGAGCGCGACAAAGCGGATATCATCGCGGGTATTTATCGCGGCAAAACAACGGGTGCTCCGATCGGCATTTTAATCCGAAACCGTGATGTGACCCTCAATCGGCTTCCGCAGCTGTTCCGCCCGCGCCCCGGGCACGCGGATTTCGCGGGGGCGGTCAAATACGGAGTGGGAATCCGGGAAATTTTGGAACGCGCGAGCGCCCGTGAAACCGCGTCACGCGTGGCGGCGGGGGCCATTGCCAGGCAGTTTTTGCGGGCATTCGGAATTCAGATTGCGGCGCATGTCATTCAGATTGGAAAAGCAAAATCCGAATCAAACCCCGCGTTCTCCGAAATCCTTAAAAATCGCGAAAAATCCGCCGTGGCTTGCGTGGATGCCCGCGACGGGCAGGACATGATCGCGGAAATCAAGCACGCGATGCTCAGCGGAAATTCAATCGGAGGAAAATTTGAAGTTCGTGTCAAAGGCGTTCCCATCGGACTCGGATCGCACGTTGATTACAAACGCAAGCTGGACGGCCGGATTGCCAGAGCGTTGATGAGTATTCCTTCCGTCAAAGCGGTCGAATTCGGCCTGGGTGTCAAAAGCGCGGAAGTGCTCGGTTCGGAAGCGCATTATGAAATTTATTATGACAGCCGGCGGGGTTACTTTTTTAAAACCAACCGTGCCGGCGGCTTGACCGGAGGCATGACGAACGGCGCGGAGATTTGTGTGCGCGTCACGATGAAGCCGATCGCGACCATCAAATATCCGATGTCTTCCGTGAACATGAAAACCAAAAAGACCGAGAAAGCCGATTTTGAGCGGTCGGACACTTGCGCGGTTCCGGCCGGAAGCGTGGTCGGGGAAGCCGCTCTCGCCCTGGAACTGGCGGACGCGATGCTGGAGAAATTCGGCGGGGATTCCATATCGGAAATCGAACGAAATTACAAAGGGTATTTGAAGACGATTAAATAAAGAAAGCAGAAGACAGAAGACAGATGGCAGACGGCAGAAAAAGATTCTGCCTTTTGAATTTTGATTTCCGCAATCTGTAATCTGATAAAACATGAAGAATATTTATTTGATTGGAATGATGGGTTCCGGCAAAACGGCGGTAGGGCGCTCGCTGGCGCGGCTGATGGGCATTCATTTTACGGATATTGACCACATGATCGTCGAAAGCGCGGGGAAATCCATCAACCGGATATTTGAAGAAGAAGGAGAACCATATTTCAGACAGTTGGAAACGGACACGTTAAAGGTCGCGGCGGGCCATAAACAGCAGGTGGTGTCGACCGGCGGCGGGATTATCTTGAATCCGGCCAACGGAGAATTGATGAAAAGCACGGGGACGGTCGTTTTTCTGGACGCGTCGCTTGATACCTTGTGGGAACGCGTCCAGTTGAAATCCGACCGGCCGCTTTTGAAAACCGCCGCGCCGCGCGCAACATTGGAAGCCATTTATGCGCAAAGGCAGCAGCTGTATCGCCAATATGCCGATGAGATTGTCAAATCGGAAGGCAAATCTTTTCACGACGTCGCGCGGGACGTCATGGCGCGTTGCGTCAAGCATAGATAAAGAGACCAAGGGAAACCATGAAAACGGTTAGCTTAAAACACCAAAGCGGGCGCTGTAAAATTTTAATCGCGCCCGGTCTGTGCCAAAAAATCGAACAATTGTTGAAACCCGTTTTCCCTAAAGGGAAAGTAATGGTCATCACGGACAAAGTTGTTTCGAAGCTGTATTTGCAATCAATTGTGAAACAACTTTCGGCCGCGGGGTATCAGGTTTTTTCCGTCGTGCTTCCTTATTCTGACGAACGGAATAAATCGGAAAAAATTCTCAGGAATATCTGGGCAAAAATGGCGTCCGCTGGGCTGGACCGCACCAGCGCGGTGATGGCACTCGGCGGCGGCGTTGTCGGAGATGTGGCGGCATTCGCCGCATCGACATTTATGCGCGGAATCGCGTTGATTCAGGTCCCGACGACACTTCTGGCGCAGGTGGACAGCGCGATCGGCGGAAAAACGGCGATTGACCTGGATTCCGTTAAAAACGCGGTGGGAACTTTTTATCAGCCGCGCTTGGTGATTTGTGATACGAGCGTTTTGAGAACCCTGCCCGAACGGGAAATTACGGGCGCTTTTTCGGAAATCGTCAAATACGGGGTCATCCGTGACGCGGACATGTTCCGGACATTGGAAAGGAATGTGGATTGGTTTTTTTCCGCTTTCCGGGCGTCTAAGCAAATCGCGGCGCGCGAATTTTTCCTGGAGCATCTCGTGTGGCGGTGCGCGCGCATTAAAGCGGCTGTGGTTGAGCGCGATGAGTTTGAGACGCGCGGGGAACGGATGATATTGAATTACGGGCACACGTTTGCGCACGCTTTCGAAGGCGTTTCCGGAAACCGGATGCCGCACGGCCGGGCGGTGTCGCTGGGAATGGTGCTTGCCGGTGAATTCGCGGTCGCGCAAAAACTTTTTGCGGCCGGCCAACATCTTCGCCAGGTCTCTTTGCTGAAGCGGGCAGGGTTGCCGGTAACTTATGATGCAAGGAAATTCAAGGCGGCGAAACTTGTTTCATACATGAAGCGGGATAAAAAAGTCAGACAGGGAACGCTGATGCTGGTTCTGCCGCGCGCCATCGGGACGGTCAAAATAATGCCTGTGCTCCACCGGACTGTTTGTGATTTTCTCATGAGGGTGAAACATTGCCATGACAGATAGCCAGCGGTATTGCCGCCTTCAGGCATTGTGGATTCTCAAGCGGATAAAAGGGTTAGGCCCGAAAAAAATAAAAAGCATTTTGGAGGCGGTTGAGGATCCGGGCTGCCTGCTGGAGCGGTCTGCGGCGGAGGCGCTTGCCGGCCGGTGCGTCATTGACGCCGAAACCGTCCGCGAATTTCATCGGTTCAAAGACGGCGGTGAGTTTGAGCGTGAATTCGAGGCATGCGAAGCCCGCGGAATTCAGATGGTGGGCATCGGCTCTCCGGAATATCCTCAAAACCTCGCGGGAATTTATGACGCGCCGGTTATTTTATACGTCAAGGGTCGTTTGATAGCCGAAGATGAAGCGGCCATTGGGGTCGTCGGAACCCGGCATCCAAGTATTTACGGAATCAGGACATCGAGAAAAATATCCGCCGAACTTGCGGAAAGCGGTCTGACCATCGTTTCCGGGCTGGCGCGAGGAATTGACGCGGAAGCGCATCGCGGCGCTTTGGAAGTTAAGGGAAGGACAGTGGCGGTTTTGGGGTGCGGGGTCGACAAGGTATATCCCGGCGAGCACAGGGAACTGTATGAAAAAATTTCCGGGCAGGGCGCGGTCATCAGCGAATATCCTCCGGGGACCGAGCCCTTGCGGTTCAATTTTCCGCAGAGAAACAGGATTATCAGCGGCCTTTCATTGGGGGGGTAGGTGGTTGAAGCAAGCCGGAAAAGCGGTTCGTTGATTACGGCTGAACTGGCTACGCAGGAGGGCAGGGAAGTTTACGCGGTGCCCGGGCCGATTGATGCTGCCTCTTCCATGGGGACGAACCACTTGATTCAAAAAGGGGCGAGACTGGTTGTTTCGGCCGACGATATTTTGCAGGATTTGTCCGGCGGATTGTCCGGAATTCTGAAAAATTGGCAGCGGACGCGGAAGCCGGCGCCGGATTCAGCGGACCTGTTAGCAGGTTCCGTGCCGGATCCGGTGATCAAATTACTGGAGGTGAGGCCTTTTTATTTTGATGAACTGGTAAAGTCGCTGGATGAACTGCCGTCACGGCTTTTTTCGCGGTTGACCCGGCTTGAGCTGGAAGGGCAAATTAGAAAATCATTCGGAGGTTTGTATTCCCGAAGTTAGTATTTGCAAAGGATAAAAAACTCGGTTATACTTCCACCAGGTTTTTCAATGAAAGGAGAACTAACATGACGGAAGGACAGATGAATGTAACGGGAGGCGCAGTAGCGTCGCCGGAAGTCGCACCCAAAGGGAAACGATTCGCATCAGCTTTGGTTGATTTGTTGCTTATTCCCATTGTCCTCGGAATTATCGCGGGGCTTGTTTTGATCGCGGTGCCCGAGACGATCCGCAACATTATTTTGATTGCCGTGAATATCGGATGGTTGTTGTTCCGTGACACGGTTTTTTCACCCGGCCGGAAAATGGTTGGGCTCAAACTGGTCAGTTTGAGCGGAGATAAGGTAACTCTTGGCCAGGCGTTCATACGGAATATCCTGATTGTCATTCCATTTGTGCTTGTGATCGGGTATATCGTTGAAATTATTGCCTTGCTTGCCAAGGGAAATCGCGTGGCCGATAAATGGGCGTCAACACGCGTTGTCGCGATCGGTTAATTTCTTAAGGAGTGTTTGAGGAATTAGCGCATTCGAATTTTACCCCGTACCGCAATCGTCAAGATGTGGTACGGGGTTTTTTTTCGGGCATCATGAGTGATCGGCAGAAAAGCCGGACTGCCGGCTTCAAAATCATAACTCATTGTCACCTCGCGTGTTAGTGAAAAGACGCAACGTCCGATAAAGTTTTCTTTACAAAAATTGAATGGCTTCCTATAATAACGCGTCTTTTTTCGTAAAACAGAATGATCGAAAGAAGGAAAACCGCCGATGGAGATTTATCTGAACGGGGTCAAGCAAGACGTCAAAGACGGCAGTACGGTGAAGGAATTGCTTGAACGATTTGATATCCGGGAAGAGGCGGTTGTCGTTGAACTGAACCGGAACATTATTAACCGTCAAAGTTTCCCGTCTTTAAAACTGAGTCATCAAGACGTGCTGGAAGTTGTCCAGTTTGTCGGAGGCGGTTGAGACGGGCGAGGAGTTGAGCATTGCCGGAAAAAGCAGTCCGAAAAACGCGAGCAAAAAATCTTGTTGTCGTTGAGTCACCCACGAAAGCCGGAACGATTCATAAACTGCTCGGCCGCGACTTCCAGGTCGAGGCCTCCTACGGGCATGTTCGTGACCTCCCTAAAAGCACCATGGGGGTTGACGTCCAGGCCGGGTTTGTCCCTCAATATATTATCCCCGCCAAGTCAAAAAAAATGGTCAATAAACTGATCAAGCAGGCGGACGGAAAAGAAACCATATTTTTGGCGGCAGACCCTGACCGTGAAGGAGAAGCCATCTGCTGGCATCTCGCGGAAATTTTCAAGAATTCAGGCGCGAAGCTTAAACGCGTCGAGTACCATGAGCTTACCAAAGAGGCCGTTGCAAAGGCGTTTGAGCACCCGCGGGAGATCAACCGTCACCTTGTCGACGCCCAGCAAGCCCGGAGAATTCTCGACCGCATCGTCGGCTATGAATTAAGCCCGTTGCTGTGGAAAAAAGTTCAGCGCGGTTTAAGCGCCGGACGCGTCCAGTCGGTCGCGCTGAGATTAATCGTTGAACGGGAACGCGAGATCCGCAATTTCAAGGCGGTGGAGTACTGGACGCTTTGGGCTTCGCTGTCATCGCTAAGGCCGGAGCAGAAGGAAAAAGTTTTCCTGGCGCGCCTCGACAGGATCGGAAAAAAGAAAGCGGAAATTCACAATGAAACGGAGATGCTGAATTTAAAAGCGCTTTTGGAGAAATCCGAGTTCAAGGTATGTTCAATCCAGAAGAAAGAACGGCGCCGCAAGCCGCAGGCCCCGTACACGACCAGCAAGCTTCAGCAGGAGGCCTATACGCGCCTCGGTTTTTCCGCGAGCAAAACGATGAAGATTGCCCAGCAATTATATGAAGGCATCGAACTGGGCGCCGAAGGCAGCACCGGGTTGATTACGTATATGAGAACCGATTCGGTGAATCTGGCGGAATCGGCGAGAAAAGAATGTGTCCGTTTTATTCAGGAACGTTTCGGCGGGGATTATTTGCCCAAAACGCCCAATTTTTACCGGTCAAAAAAAGGCGCGCAGGAGGCGCATGAGGCCATTCGTGCGACTTCGGCATACCGCGTGCCGGAAGACATCAAGGGATATCTCACCGATGACCAGTTTAAACTGTATGAGCTGATTTGGCGCAAATTCGTGTCTTCGCAGATGACGCCCGCGGTGGATCTTGTGACCACGATAGAAATTGAAGCGGCACAGGAACATTTCTTCAAAACGACCGGCACGCGCAACCTGTTTCCCGGTTTTCTGGCGGTATTTTCTGATATTCCCAAGCAGGACCAGAAAAAAGAGACGGCGGAAGAAGAACCGGAAAATCAGGATTTTCCGGAACTTGAGGAGGGCGAACCGCTTCGGTTCCACGAACTCTCCGGCAAACAGCATTTTACAAAGCCGCCGCCGCGTTATAACGACGCCAGTTTGGTCAAAGTGCTGGAAGAAGAGGGAATCGGAAGGCCCAGCACTTACGCGCCCACGATCGGCACGCTGGTGGCGCGTTATTATGTCGAACGCAACGGAGGCGCGCTAAAGCCGACTGAAATCGCGGAAACCGTGATAGATTTATTGGTTCAACATTTTCCTTATATTTTAGACATTCAGTTTACGGCGAGAATGGAGGAGGATTTAGACCGGATTGAAGAAGGGCAGGCGGATTGGGTTAAGATACTGCAGGAGTTTTACGGCTCTTTCGAATCGCATTTGAACGAAGCCAAAGAGAAAATGCAAAGCGTGAAACGGGAGGCCGTCGCCACAAACGAGGTTTGCGAAAAGTGCGGCAAGCCGATGGTCATCAAATGGGGCCGTTTCGGGAAATTCATGGCGTGTTCGGGTTTTCCGGAATGCCGGAATACAAAAGCCATTTCGACGGGAATCAAATGCCCCAAGGAAAATTGCGAAGGCCAGTTGGTTGCGCGGCGCGGAAAAGGCGGTCGCCGGTTTTATGGCTGTTCGAAGTATCCTGCGTGTGATTTCATTGCCAATAAGCTGCCGGAAGACCCTGCGGCTTCAAGCCCATCCCCTCAAAATCCTTCCCAGCCGGAAACGACCGGAAACGAACCGGCGCAGTCGGCCTGAACGCTTTTTGACGCCGCCTCTTGTTTACGCAAGAGCGGATTGGCAGCGCGTATCATAAGCCAAACGGAAAAACAAAGACGTGTTTGCCCGATGTTGCGCGTTCACGACAGGCGGATGAGAAAAAAACGTAAGTTTCGGCCAAGGATTGAACCCATGAACGTCTCGACAGGAAAATCAGAAATACATCTGGAGAATTTTTTGCGTTTTCTTGAAGCCGAAAAGAATGCATCCCCGCACACGATCAAAAACTATGGAAGCGACCTTCGCGAATTTTTCGAATTTTTGGGAACGTCGTTTGCCGGGATTCGCGATATCAATTACCTTGCCATTCGCCGGTATCTGGCTTTCTTGAAGGATCGAAATTGCCTCAAAAGCACGATTTCCCGGAAACTGGCCTGTCTGAAGTCATTTTTTAAATATCTTGCTCGCGAAAAAGTCCTCGAGGCCAGTCCCGCGGCGGGGATTTCAACGCCGAAACGCGACCGCCGCCTGCCGTCTTTTCTGGATTTAAGCGAAGTTGAACGGCTGATTGAGATGACCAACGGAACGACGTGGGAATCAAAACGGGACCGGGCGATTCTGGAGGTGCTTTACAGTTCGGGAATCCGGGTCAGCGAACTGGTGTCGCTCGACCGGGAATCGGTTGATTTGGTCAGCGGCATGGTCAAGGTCAGGGGAAAAGGCAAAAAAGAACGGATGGTGCCTCTCGGGTCTTACGCCGTGCAGGCGATTGAAGATTATCTGGATGCCGCGCCGCTTGTGGAGCGCGGCGGAAATTGTCCGTTGCTGATCAACCGGAGCAAAACGCGCCTGACGGACAGAAGCGTCCGGCGTGTGTTGCTGAAATACGCGCGGCGGGCCGCGTTGAAGAAGGAAATTTCGCCTCATACGCTTCGTCATTCGTTTGCCACGCATTTGCTCGACCGGGGAGCGGATTTGAGAAGCGTTCAGGAGCTTTTGGGGCACGCGAACCTGTCGACGACGCAAATTTATACCCATGTTTCGGCGAAACGGTTAAAAGAAGCTTATCAGGCGGCGCATCCGCGGGCATAAGGAGATATGAAATGCGGTTGATTTATGATCTGGTTTTTCTGATTTTCGCGCTGTCGGCGATTCCGAAGTTTTTAGTGCGGATGGGCCAGGCGGCCAGCGGAAAAGCTCTTTTGAAGGAACGGTTCGGTTTTTTGCAGGAGAAAAAAGCGTCCGAATTCCGGGGGCGGCAGGTCATGTGGCTTCACGCGGTGAGCGTTGGAGAAGTGATGGCGGCACAGCCGTTTATTGATCTGTTTATCAAGGATTATCCCGAATGGAAGGTCGCTCTTTCCGTGACGACGCCGACGGGATATTCCGTGGCGAGCCGGATGGCGACGGAGCGCGTGATTCCTTTTTATGCGCCCCTGGATTTCAGCGGAGCGGTGGACAGAATACTTCAGATTGTCCGTCCCCGGATGCTCCTGCTGATGGAAACGGAACTTTGGCCGAATTTGATTTTGGGGTGCGGGAAATTCGGAGTGCCGGTCGGAATCGTCAACGGCCGTATTTCGCCGCGCGCGTTTGGCAGATACCGGCTCGTCACGCCCTTGCTCAAAAAGTTGTTTGACCGTATCGATTTTTGCCTGACACAGTCAACGAGGGACGAGGCGCATTTTTTAAAGCTCGGGATGCCCCGGGAAAAAGTATTTTGCACGGGGAATATGAAATTCGACCGGACGGCGGATCC
>CAZFUU010000026.1:0-12093 GCA_964522565.1 uncultured bacterium
GTCAAAGCCCGGAATTTATTCGTTTTTCGATTTATGGTTTGTATGCTGGGGTGAGCTTTATTCCCGTGACGTGTTTTACCTATTCTTCAATTTGGCTTGGAAATTACAATAAGCAAAGAAAGGTCATATTCAGCGGTTTTCTTTTAGGGATTACATTTACATTAACAATTTGGTCTACTAACTGGATTGTTTCAGGTTATATGAAACATAGCTGGGGGTATTATTCTCTCCTAAGCCCTCTGGGTGGGGCTATTTATCTGCTCTTTTTTTCATTCTATATGTTAGCCTTTTTTCTGAATCTTATACGTCATTATTATATTACAGAAAGTGAATTGAGAAAGCAGCAACTAAAACTGGTTATGTTCGGGTTTGTTATCGCTTATTTGGGCAGCGTTGATTTTCTTCCTTGCTATCGAATCGATATATTCCCCATTGGCGCATTCGCTAATTTTATCTTGGTTTGCACTTTGGCATATACGATTGTTCGCTATAAATTGCTCGATATTGAAACCGTCATTCATAGGACGTTAATGTGGTTTTCGATTGTTGTCGTGTCAATTTCCCCTTTTTCAATTCTTTTTCATCGCGTGGATTCTTGGATTGGCCAGCTTAGGGCAGTCGATGCGTATTTGTTTTATCTGATGCTTTTGACAGTTTTTTATTTTTATTTTCGGGCGGTTCGTTATCACATCGATCACTTTTTTAAGCGGCGTGAAAATAATTTAATTCAAGCATTAGGCCGGTTTAATGAAAACATCGTCCACTTAAAAAATATGGAAGAATTGGTTGAGTATATAATTGATTTCCTTGGAAGCGAACTATATGTGACCTCTGTGCGGATATTTTTGAAAGAAATGAAATCGAGTAGATTCAGGGAGGTAACAACCGAAAGAGATGAAAGTAAGATTGTTTTAGAGTCGACGCCGTTATTGAGGATGTTGGAGACATTCGACCAGGTGGTGTTAGCTGATTTTGTGGATATTGATCCGCATTTTTTGGCGGTGAAAGAGGAAGCTAACTCTTTTTTTAAGCGATTTCATGCTAAGGTTTGCATTCCACTTGCTTTAAATAAGGAGTTAATTGCATTGATTGTTACCGGGAATAAGGAAAATCTGAAACCGTTTCGTGCGACGGAAGTAAATTTTTTGTCTGAATTGGGAAGAATGGTTACCATTGCGATTTCGAATTCGCTGCGGATGATCGAAATGCAGGAGAATTTGCGGAAATGGAACATTGAGCTGGAGAAGAAAGTGGAAGAACGGACGGAGCAACTCAAGGAAACGCAGGCGCAGCTGATTCAGGCGGAAAAGATGGCGACCATTGGGACGCTGGCGGGCGGCGTGGCGCATGAAATCAACAATCCGCTGACGGCGATTCTCACAAACGCGCAGATCCTTAAAATGGAAGCGAAGGGAGATGACCTTGAGTCGGTGACGCTTATTGAAGAGGGCGCCAAACGCTGCCAGGAAATCGTAAAAAAAATCATGAAATATGCTCGCAAGACATCGGAACCGGAGCTGCGATCATCCGTTGACCTGAACGCTGTGGTGGATAATTCGGTGGCGTTCATCGATTATCAGCTCAAACAGGAAAACATCGAACTCGTGATCCAGAAAGACCCCTGGCTTTCGAAGGTGCAGGGGAACGTGAATGAATTTGAACAGGTGCTGACAAACCTGATTATGAACGCCAAAGATGCCGTCAGGGACGGCGGCAAGGGCGGCCGTATTGAAGTCAAAACGCTTGTGAAAGGAAATGAAGCGGGATTGATTGTTAAAGACAACGGGCACGGCATCGCCAAACAACACCTGACGAAAATTTTCGACCCTTTTTTCACCACCAAGGATGTGGGCAAAGGAACCGGCCTCGGGCTGGCGGTCACGTACGGGATTGTCGAAAAATACGGCGGCAGGATTGACGTCCGCTCCGAGGTGGGCAAGGGGACGCAGTTTTCGGTTTATTTTCCGGTTTCGCCAGGTTCAGGTTGAAAAGCCGCCGAAAAAGATAGTGACGACCGGACGCGTTTTTCGGATAATACGGTAAATTTTTAAAATAACAGTTCAAAGCCGTTGAAGCGAAAGAGATACCGCGCATGAGTGAAACGGATTCACGAAATTTTTTGAGCACCCTGAAGTCATCGGCGGGAAATTTTCTTCCTGATTCCCGGCGCCTGCTTGTATTTTTCGGTCAAATTCTATTTGCCTTGGCGGTGTTTGTTTTGTTTCGCCTGGGCTGGAATGTGTTTTTGTCCGGCCGATACGGTTTTCCCGAATGGACATGGATCGCGGCCGCGGTCGTTGTCATTTTGGCGGTAGACGAAGCGCTCAGGTCGATTTTACAGCGCTGGACGGAACATCGTCTCTTTGGCAAAACCTTCAGTTACGCGAAGATTTTGAGGGAGGCCAGCCGGGAAATTATTCTGATTACGAGTTTGCGCGAGTTGTCGCGGCGGATCATCGCCGTATTGGTCAGAAAGGCGGGCACGGAAAATGTCGCTATTTACGTCCGCGCCGCGAAAAAAGACCAGTTTGAACTTGAAGGCTGCCACGGCTATGCGGGGGATGAACGGCCGGACGGTGTTTTGGAAATGAAAAGCCCGCTGATTTTGCATTTGAGCAAGAAGCAGGGGCCGCTTTCCGTTTCGGCCGTCAGTTCGGAATTGAAGCGCGCCAAATCCGAATCCGAGCGGGCACGGCTGATGGATGTGCTGTCGACAATGAAACGTTTGCGGGCGGAAGTGGTCGCCCCCAGTTTTCTGGGAGGTTTCCCGACGATCATGGGAGGCCGGCGGACGTTCATGAGTTTGAGAGGAATTCTCATTCTGGGCAAGAAAAAGTCGGGGGAGGCGTTTTATGAAGAGGACTTGGATATGCTGTCGGCGCTCGCCCAGGAACACGCGATCGCGTTCGAGAACGCGCGTCTTTATGATGAAGCAGTAAGTAAATCCAAGGAACTCGGCGCAATCAATACCGAACTCGAGGCCGCCCAGGGCCGGCTGATGCGCGCGCTCGATGAAACAGAAGTGGCGAACAAGAAACTCCGGGACGCTCAGATGCAGCTTATTCACGAACAAAAAATGGCGACGCTCGGGCGGCTCGCCTCATCCGTCGGCCACGAAGTGAACAATCCGTTGACGATTTTGTCGATGAACGTCAGCCGGGCGATTCTGAAGTACCGGAAAAACCCTGATTTAAAGGTCAATGAAATTCTGGATATTTTCCAGAAAATGGAACAAAACATCGCGCGGATTAAAGCGGTGGTGAACACGTTGACCGGCCTGCTGAAAAAATCACAACACGGAAAATTCGAACCCCTGTCGCTCAAATTGATTCTGGAAGAAACCCTGCCGCTGGTCCAGTTTCAGACGTATCTGGAGAATCTGACGGACACGGAAGTCGATTTTCAGATTCCCGCGGGTACGCCGCTCATTAAAGGTGACCTCGAGCGGCTTCAGGAGGTGTTCCTCAATTTATTCATCAACGCCTATCACGCGATGACCGGTAAAAAAGACCGCCGGATTGTCGTCACCTCCCAGGTCGATCCTTCGGATGCCAATTTTGTCGTTATTGAATTTTCCGACAACGGGGCGGGCATGTCCGACGACATCATGAAAAAACTTTTCACCTACGGATACACCACCAAACCGACCGGCAGGGGATCGGGCATTGGTTTGTATATGTGCCGCTATATTGTCGAACTGCACGGCGGAGAAATCAAAGTGCGTTCCAGAACAGGGGAAGGCACCACGTTCGTTCTTCGCCTGCCCGCCTATTACGAGCCGGTTTCCGCTTCTTCCGCAAACGCAAGCGCGTAAAAATCTGGGGTCAGCCCCAGATTATCTGTATGAAATAAATGTGGAAAATCTGGGACAGCACCGACGTCCTTATTGGATTGAATTTAATGAAAGTCATGTGCAGAGCCCGGGCTCTGACCCCAAGTGTTTAAAAAGCATAAATAAATTTCTTTAGCATTCAGGGCCGGGTAATGGCCTGGCCCCAACCCGGCACCATTCTCTATTCACACCAGATTTTTCCATTGTGAATGGCAATTTCGCTATTTTGCTGATTTGAATCGTTGAACCTTTCGCGCGCGCGATTTATTGTGGCGTCGTTATGATCACGCGATTGGTTGCGAGCTTATTGGCGTTTTCGTTAATTCTTCCGCCGAATTTTTTCGGCGCGAATCCCGGGTTGTTTGAACTTTCATCCGTCCTCGCATCGCAAATCGAAAATCACCGGATTGGAAATTATCCGGCCGCGCAAAACGGTTTCTTCATTTTTCATCTTGAAGACGCTCACGAAAACAGGGACGCGCAGGAACGCATCGAGGCCATTCTGGGCGCGATTGTCCGTGAACACGGCGTTCGCCGGATATATATGGAAGGCGCTTCCGGTACGGTCGATCCGTCCCGTTTGCGATTGTTTGAAGACCCGAAAGCGGTCGAGTCATTCACACGGGATTTATTGAATCAGGGCGAACTCTCCGGTGTCGAGCGTTTTCTGGTGTTAAATGAAACGTTGAATGTGAACGGTTACGGTTTGGAAGACGCCGGCCTCTATCGCCGCGACCTTGAACATTTTCGCGCGCTTGCCGGTCTGGCTGAAGGATGGAAAGATCTGTTTGAGCGGTTTGCCGCCTCTGCCGAACACGTTCTCCTCGAATCCGTTTCCGGCGGTGCCCAAAGGATTCTAAAGGCGTATCACGACTACCAAAGCGGGCGCACAGGCCTGATTGATTATGCGCGTTTTTTGAGGTCATCGGCTTTAAGACAATTAAAGATTGATTTAAGCGATCCCAACCGGCAATTTCGGTGGCCGATGACGGCACGGCTGATCAAGCTGATGGAATCGGCCAAGTCGCAGGAGACGGGCAAATTCCGGAAAGCGGCGGCAAAGGAAAGAGAAGCGCTCGCCGCCGAACTTGAAAAATCCGGACAGGCGGCTTACGTTGAGTTGCTGAATTCATGGTTTTCTGAAGATTGGGACAACGCCGCTGATTTATCGCGTTTTCGGGTTGCCAATTTCCTTTCCGGAATCGGAAAAGACGAAACCTTTTTCCGGGAGTACCCGCATCTGGCGCGCGTTATCGGGCTGAAAATCCTTCGCTCTGAAATTGATCCCATCCGGCTTGAGGCGGAATTGACGCAGTTGACCGAAGAGATACTCGCGCCGTTATGCGGCAAGGAATCGGCCGAGAAAATTTTTCATATTCTGGGCGGTTTGCGGATGCTCAAGCATTTGTATGGATTTGAGTTGACGCGCGCCGAGTATGAAACATTGAAAGAAGACAGTTCTTTTCAGCCGCGAGACATCGCGGCGGCTCTTGCCGGAATGGATTCACGTTTCCGCATCAATCAACCGGAACTGGACGGCCTCGAAGACGGTTTCAGGGAAATCATGGTTTCATACGACCTGGCGGTCGAACGCGAGGAAGGTTTTTACCGGAATATTCAGGAGTTGGTGAATCAACGTGCCGCAGGGCCAGTTGTGACTGTGGCGGGCGGATTTCATACTTCGGTCATCGAGGATTGGTTCAGGCAAAACCGGATACCTTATGTGGTGATCACGCCGAAAATCCGGGCGTTGGGTGATCAAAAAGATGAGCGTGAATTGTATTTGTCGAGTTTGCTGCAAACCCTCAAATCAACCCGGGCAAAACCCACTTATTTGCAGGATCCGGGTCTGATAGGCGCGGATGTTCAATATCAGGCGTCGGTTGTGGCGGATATTTTAAGGCAGCGTCCTGAAATTTCAGCATCCCTCAACCCTCAAAAACTTCAAGCCGCGTTCGGGCTTGATGAAAGTTTCAATTTAATTCCTGAAGAGTCCGCCTCCGTCCGTTCCGAACTTCGGGATGTACCGTCCGTCCACCGAATCAGAATACCTTTTCATGTGCGGCTGGAGCGCTGGAAAGCGCAGGTTCCGAAAATAATTTTCCGAACAGGGCTGGGGCTGATGCCTCTTGTTTGCGCGCGTTGTATGCCTGAAACAACTCCGCCCCCGACGGAAGTGACGCGGCCGTCGGCACCGGCAATCACTCAGAATGATTCGGTTACCCAGGCGGAGACAATTATTTTAAGCGGAACAAAATCCGCTTTCACTTCAGTATGGATTAACGGTGAAGAAGTGTATGCGCTGGATTCCGGAAAGAAATGGTCGGCCTCGGTCGCCTTGAAATTAGGTGAAAACATATTCACCGTTTCATCGAGGAATGAACAGGGCGGCGAAAGTATACCGGTTCAAATATCCCTGATTCGGGTAGCACCTGTTAGCATGCCGTCGGTTGTGAATGCTCCGGTCTCGACAACGGAATCGGCCGTCAGGCTGGAAGGCACGAAACCGGCCGGAACTTCAATCTGGATCAATGGAACAAAAATTTATTCCGCTGACGGGCTGACGACATGGTGGGCGGACGTGGATTTGAATTTGGGGATCAATACATTTACCGCTTATGCGGAGGATTCACATAAATTTATAAGCGGTAATCTCACCATCAACATTACGCGTGAAGATATTCCGGTGGTTCCGCCTCCGGCACCGCCTACGGTAACCAATCCGCCGCTATCTACGATGGAGGAATCCGTCATGCTGGAGGGAACGAAGCCGGCCGGCACTTCAATCTGGATTAACGGAAAAGAGGCCTACGCGCCGGATTCATTGACGGTATGGGAGGCGTGGGTGAATCTTGAAGGGGGGAATAATCTATTCGCAATTGTGGCACGCGATAATCGTGGGATTGAAAGTGAAGTTGTCCAGATTCAAATCGAACGTCTTCCGGTGCCTGATACAACCCCGCCGACGGGATCGGTGACAATCAATAACGGTGATGCCGTGACAAACAGCCGCCAGGTGATGCTGCAACTTCATGCGGAAGACGACATGAGCGGAGTCACCGAGATGCAGTTTTCAGAGGACGGAGTGACGTGGACAGAACGTGAGCCGTTTAATTCGAAAAAGGATTGGACGCTTTCGGAAGGAAACGGATTAAAGACGGTGTATGTGCGGTTTTATGACGGCGCAGGAAATAGGTCGGTAACTTATTCGGCGACGATCCGGCTGGAAATAATCATTGAAGAGCCGATTGATACAACCCCGCCGACGGGATCGGTGACAATCAATAACGGTGCGGCTGTGACAGACAACCGTCAGGTGACGCTGGAGCTTTTCGCGGAAGACGACATGAGCGGAGTCACCGAGATGCAGTTTTCGGAGGACGAGGTGACATGGACAGAACGTGAGCCGTTTAATTCGGAAAAAACATGGACGCTTCCGGAAGGGAACGGATTAAAGACGGTGTATGTCCGGTTTTATGACGGCGCAGGAAATCGGTCGGTAGCTTATTCGGCGACTATTCAACTGGAAATAATCATTGTTAATCCGCCGGCAATTCCGACAATCGATCCGTTCGAAGGAATTACGGAAGAGGACAGAATAACTTTAAGCGGGAGGAAAGAAAAGGAGTCCTCGATTCTTATCAATGGGGTTGTCAAAATACCGGTCAACTCAGCGGAAACCTGGTCGGTACAAATTCCGTTAAGTGAGGGGCTTAATGAGTTTTGGGTGACCTCAAGGAATTCTGCCGGAAAGGAAAGCGTGCCGGCGCCTGTTGTGCAAATTATGCGGATCGCTCCGGTTTCGACCCTGATTGGCGCGGAAGGGGATTACGCGGAAGTGGTGGCATTGACATTCCCAGGATCTGAAGGAGTTCTAAGCGTGTCAGGTGTTTCTGGCTCCACAGATTCTTTCTGGATGAATATCAATTTCGGCGCGACAGATGATCCCGCTCTTAAAAATGCCCGGGCCATTGTCGCCCGGCCGAGCGGCGATAAAATTTTCGATTTCAGTATTGGGAATCTTGTGTTTGATGCCGCTTCCGATGCGTTTTCTTTGTTTGAGCTTCGCTTAACTTCAGGCGTGCCGGGGAATTATAAATCCGCGACAAAAATCTTCACCGGCATTGACGCGACGCCGCGGCGTTTCGTGATTAGAGCGGATGACTTCACGAATCCCGAATCCGGTTTTACGGTTCAGCCGGGGTTTGATTGGGGAAAGCCCGTTTCGGCGCGGATCCGGATTGCGCCGGTTTTACAAGACGCCAATGGAAGCCAGCCGATTTCCGAAGATGCCGCCGGTCGTGTTTGGATTTGGGTTAAGGGTTTAAGCCCGTGGCCTGTAAGTGAAAGCTGGGGCGCCGATGGACGGTCGGAGCTGCGTTTCATGATGTCTGAATTCATGACGGACGGAATATTCGGGCTGGATGAACAGCACACGGGACGCAGGATTTCAGTGGCTCGGCGCTGGCATGAGGATGCCGGCCGGTTCCAAATGAACAGCAGAGACGTGGTTGACCTGATTGCCGCCAATCCGCGGACATCATCTCTGGCTCGCAACACATCCGGGCAAGTGGTTGTGACGGATGAGAATGTGTTTATGCGGGATCCGGCGATCTTTACTCAGCTGATGAAATTAATCGCGGCTCGCGGCGGGATGTATCGGGACGCGCGGCCATGGCTTGTGGTTCTGGGGCGTGACGCCAAACGCCTTCAAATGATTGCCGCCGGGGCTGTCCCTGAAATTACCCGGTGGGTCAAGTTCGTTTCGACGGACGAGCGCCATCAAGGCGGCCAGATTCGGAATGAATCCTCAAACGGCGCGATTCCTCTTATTCCGGGCGAGTGGGCGCATGAGATAGAGGCGCAATTTGACGCATGGCAGCCCGTTTTTGTCGAATCGGAACAGTCCTTTGCGCGCATGAGCAGGAATGAACAGGTGTTCAGCGCGTTTATGACCTTGATGAAGCTGAGGGAAATATCCGCCGATCTTGGGGCTCGTATTTTAAAACAGCCTGAGGCGGCCGAGCGGCTGGTTCAGGCGTGGTTTCGCGAAGGTTTTGAATCCTATCAGTTCAGGAAACAAGGGAAATTTTACGTTTGGGATTATCAGGCGATTTCGACCTTGCTGGATGGGGCTCAGTTGATAGCCCGATCCGCGTAATTAAATTAGTGTTCGTATCGGCAATGTGACACTGCGCTCAGACAGTGTCCCCTGCGGGGCCAAACTCGCGGTTATCACATTGCCGATACGAATGAAAATCAGAGGCCAGACCGGAAGATGAGTAAAAAAATAACCAGATTTTATTTTCATCAGCGCGCAACTGCTTTTTTTGTCATCGTCTTTTTCACATGGACGCAGGTCGTATTTGGCGGCGCTCCGGAAGCGGCGCTCAATTTACTCAAATCCGTTGAAAACCAGCCGGAAAAAAATATTTCTGAGCCGTCAAAGCCGTTTGATTTTCCACCATCTGTCCGGTTTCCAACCTCAACTGATTTTCTGCTTGGAGAAAATCCGCTTTCCGATACCACGCCTGAAGATGATCCCGGAATGATTGTTTATGATTTGATTGATGCTGAACGATTGAATCTTGAAGGCCGTTTTGGTGAAGAAGAGAAAACTCCTCTGCATTCTGATGATTCGAAAGCGGACGCCGGCGAAATGGAACTCGGCCCGACGCCCCTGGCAGGTGAAGGCCTGGATTCTGCACTGGTTGACATGAACGAATTAGTCAAACAGCCGCTGGTTTCAGTTGATGAACTTCATATCGAGCCCAATCCCTTTGGTTCTCCCGATTGGGTAGAAGTTGAAGCGGTCCCGGCGCTCGATTCGCTTTCTGATGCAGTCACGTCCCCGAATCCTATAGTGGAAGAAAAAAATCCTGCCGAATCCGGCGCCAGTTTTCAGGTCACGGTGACGGAAGAAGTTGAAGAGGAAGATGAGCGCGGCGACGTTGAAAATAACGCGAATCAGAAAGAAAATCCGGCCATTAAAATCATTCAGCCCGGGGAGGGCGACACCACTTTAACGCACAGCTCCAATCTTACGGAACAGGATGTTTCGTATATCCCGAATCCGGAGTGGGGGATTATTTACGCGAAAGTGCTTTTCATTCCGCCGGGCATGACCTATGAGGAGTGGGAAGAACGGGGCGAAGACCTTTCCGAACTTTTGGCCGCGACGAATATCCAGATTCAGATGAGCCATGGCGTTGACATGTCGCATCTGACACATTTTGTTTTCGGTTTAAAATCGCCCGAGCCGGTGGTTAAGATTGGTTTTCGGGACGCGAACTGGAATTGGACTAAACTGTATTTGACCGACGTTTCTGCTGATGAGACGCGGTATTATTCGATTCCGATGGCGGAACTTGCCGGCAAGATTGATATCACGAAAATTACTTTCATCGACATGATGATTGATGGCGATCATCGGCACGACGGCACATACCGGCTTCGTATTAATAAGGACAACGAGCCGCCGCCGACCCCTCAGATTGGTTTGAATCCCGATTTGCTTCTGACCCGTCAGAATCTTTTCCATCTTGGCGCCCAAAAACCGGAAGGGGCGGGTGTGCTGATTAACGGAGTAGAAGTGATTCCTGTAAGTGGCGATAGAGCATGGAGTTTGAATACGCCGCTTGCTGCGGAAGGGGCCAATCACATCCGGGTCCAGTATTTCTGGCGAAATGGCCTTGTGAGCGATGCGTTTGAATTTGATGTTGTGCGGGATACCGTGCCGCCTGTGGGAACGGTTGAAATTAATGGGGGAGATGAATACACCAATTCGCGGAATATCACACTTAATCTGACGGCATCGGATGCCACATCGGGACTTGAGCAGATGCGGTTTTCAGTGGACGGCGGCGTGACGTGGACGGACTGGGAAACATTTCAGTCGCAGAAAGCATTGACGATTCCGGCGGGTGACGGGGCCAAGGCGGTTCAGGTTCAATTAAAGGATAAGGCGGACAACGAAACAACGGTCGTTATCAGTGATTCAATTATTTTAGATATGACCGCGCCCGCAGGAACGTTGAACATCAATAACGGGGCGGCATATACGAATTCGAGAACGGTCAGTTTAGTTATGACAGGTTCGGACGCGCTTTCGGGGGTGGGGCTGATGCGGTTTTCGGTCAATGGGGGCGTGACGTGGACGGACTGGGAGGCGTTTTCTGAAACGAAAGAATATTTATTGCCTGCCGGCGATGGAGCGAAAGAAGTAAGCGTTCAGTTGAAAGACAAGGCGGGCAATTCGACAGGAACAACACCCATATCGGACAGCATTATTCTGGATATGACTCCGCCTGAGGGTTCGGTACAGATTAACGGGGGCGAAGAATTCACAAATTCCAGAGATGTTATTTTGACTCTGACGGCCGATGATGCTACTTCCGGAGCGGACAAAATGAGTTTTTCGACGGACGGCGGGGTGACGTGGAGCGCGTGGGAAGCGTTTTCTGGCTCAAAACATTTGACGCTTCCTGCCGGAGACGGAACGAAGTCGGTTTACTATCGGTTAAAAGACAAGGCCGGTCTTGTTTCCGATTCTGTTTTTGCGGCGATTGTGATGGATATGACTCCGCCCGAGGGGTCCATGGTGATTAATGACGGAGAGATACACACCAACTCCAGAACGCTTAATTTGACGTTGACTGCGTCCGATGCGACCTCAGGACTTGCCGGGATGAGTTTTTCAGTTGATGGCGGGGCGACCTGGACGGACTGGGAAGCCGTTGCCGTGCAAAAAACAATCGAACTCGAGGGCGGCTCCGGGCCTTATACAGTTCAATGCCGGCTGAAAGACCGCGCCGAAAACATTTCTGTTTTTTCCGGATTGGTTATTTTGTCAGTTGAAGCACCGCTGGGGACGATTTCGATCAACGGCGGCGCAACGTATACAACGGCTAGGGAAGTGACACTTGCGTTGACCGCGGAATCTGAAACCGGAATTAATCAAATGAGTTTTTCGACTGACGTCGGAGTGACGTGGACAGATTGGGAGGCGTTTGCGGAATCAAAAAGTTTAACTCTGCCTGCCGGTGACGGGACGAAAGAAGTCCGGTACCGGTTAAGAGATCTTGCGGGCAACATTGCCATTTTTTCGGATACGATTATTTTGGATATGACCACGCCGGCCGGAACGGTTGAGATGAATCAAGGCGCGGAATATACGAATACCAGAAGTGTGACACTGAGTTTGACGGCATCGGATGCGACATCGGGGCTTGACCAGATGCGGTTTTCGATGGACGGCGGGG
>CAZFUU010000027.1:0-12065 GCA_964522565.1 uncultured bacterium
GCCCCTCGGGAGGTTTGGCGATCCGGAAGACGACGCCGTTTTGGCTTTATTTTTATCTTCTGATCTGTCAGCTTATATCACGGGTCAAGTCGTTCATGTGGACGGCGGACTTGTTATGTAAGCAGTGAGAAAAATTTCAGGATTTAACAAAAAGAAGTAATATCCGCAATTAAATTCATTGCGGGAATAAATTCAATTAAGGAGGCAACATGGCTGTGCAGGATAAAATCAGTGAAATTATTGTGGAACAGCTTGGCGTAAAGGCGGAAGAAGTTACACCTGAAGCGTCCTTTGTTGACGATTTGGGAGCCGATTCGCTCGATACGGTCGAGTTGGTCATGGCATTGGAAGAAGAGTTCGGGATTGAAATCCCGGATGAAGATGCGGAAAAAATTCAAACGGTAGGCGATGCGATTAAATACATCGAAAGCAAAAGCGCTGCGAAGTAACCGCAGGAAGCACTATTGTTGAAAAACCACCACAATCACAACACACCGATTTGATCATACCAGTATGAACCGACGTGTCGTTATCACAGGAATAGGATGCATCAGTCCTGTCGGGAATTCTGCAGAAGAGTCCTGGCAGGCGGTCATTTCAGGCAAAAGCGGTGTGGGTCGATTAACCCAAATTGACCCCGCGCCCTTTTCTTCGAAAGTGGCGGCCGAAGTGAAAAATTTCGATCCGCTGAAATACCTGTCTCCCAAGGAAATCAAAAAAACGGACCGGTTCGTTCAATTCGCCATTGGCGCCAGTCACATGGCGATTGAAAATTCAAATCTCCGGCTTGATGACGAAGATCCGAACCGCATCGGTGTTGTCATCGGATCGGGCATCGGCGGCCTACGGGTGATTGAAGAACAACACAAGGTCGCGCTCGAAAAAGGAGCGAACCGCGTATCTCCGTTCCTGATTCCGATGTTGATTGTCAACATGGCGCCCGGCCAGGTTGGAATTCATTTCGGGCTCAAAGGGCCGAATACGTGCGTCGCGACGGCGTGCGCGACAGGCTCTCACGCGATTGGAGACGCTTTTAAAATCATCCAGAGAAACGAAGCGGACGTGATGCTGACGGGAGGGACGGAATCATGCATCACCACGCTCGGATTCGGCGGATTCGACAGCATGAAGGCGCTGAGCACTGAAAACGATAGTCCCGAGAAAGCTTCGCGCCCGTTTGATAAAATGCGCGACGGTTTTATCATGGCGGAAGGTTGCGGCATCGTGGTCCTCGAGGAATTAACGCATGCGCTCAAACGCAACGCAACAATCTATTGCGAACTCGTCGGATACGGAATGACATCGGATGCGTCACACATGACGGCACCGGATCCTTCCGGTGCGGGAGCGTCTCGCTGTATGGAACTGGCGCTTCAAAGCGCTCATATCCGGCCGAGTGAAGTTGATTATGTCAACGCGCACGGAACTTCGACACAACTGAATGACAAGGTCGAAACACTCGCAATCAAAAAAGCCCTGACCGAACCGATTGCAAAAAAAGTGATGGTGAGCTCTACCAAGTCGATGACCGGCCATATGCTGGGAGCGGCGGGCGCAGTAGAGGCGATTTTCACGGCTTTAACGATTAAAAACGGGCTAGTTCCTCCAACCATTAACTACGAGCACCCGGATCCCGACTGCGATCTTGATTACGTTCCCAATACGGCACGGCAGGCAACAGTGCGGGTCGCGCTCTCAAATTCATTGGGATTCGGAGGGCATAATGTTTCCTTATGCTTCAAGGCGTTCGAAACGTAATCCCTCGTTCCGTCTATCCCTCTGAACTTCCGGCCTGATTGACCGATTATTGGGCCTCAAATAAAAAAATCAGTTAACCCGACAGATAAAAAGGACGATAAAAGAACAGTTATCAGTTTTGCCCTGGAACTCAATATTCTTAAACTGAAACGCTTATGTACCTCAAAAAAATAGAAATTTTCGGCTTCAAGTCATTCGCTTTAAAAACTGAAGTGGTTTTTGAAAGAGGGGTTACCTGCATCGTCGGCCCGAACGGTTGCGGGAAAAGCAATATTTCCGATTCCATCCGGTGGGTTCTTGGAGAAAGAAGCGCCAAGATGCTCCGGGGATCGAAAATGGAGGACATCCTTTTTAACGGCACCGATTTCCGGGCGCCCCTGAATTTGGCGGAAGTATCGCTCACCATCGACAACACGGACCAGAAACTTCCCGTGCAGTATCAAGACGTCGTCTTGACCCGCCGGCTTTACCGGAGCGGGGAAAGCGAATATTTGATTAATAAAACCCCTTGCCGCTTAAAAGACATTCAAGATGTTATCCTGGACACGGGAATCGGGTCTAATTCGTATTGCATGATCGAGCAGGGCAAAATCGACTACATCCTCAATGCCGAGGCAGGTGAGCGGCGTTTTCTGATCGAGGAAGCCGCCGGAATTTCGAAATACAAGGTCAAAAAGGAAGAAGCGATCCGAAAGCTCGAACGCACCGAACAGAATTTGCTGCGCCTCAACGACATCGTTTCGGAAGTCGAACGAAACATCCGCTATGCGGAGCGGCAAGCCAAGAGAGCGTCGCGGTACAAAGAACAGTTCGAACACCTCAAGAATCTGGAAATGAAGAAGGCCGTCTACGAGCTGACCCACCAGGACCAGATCGCGAAAAATATTGAAACGGAAAAAAACAATTTAGCGGGACAGCTCCAGCAGCTGGAGGAGTCCGCCGCGCGGCAAAACGATCAGTTGATCACGCTGGAATCCCGCCTGCATGAACTGGAGCACCTGTTTTTCGAACAGGAGACAATCCGGTCTCAGGCGAAAGAATCCCTGGTCGCCCTGGAGGGGGATGAAAACCTGAAAAGACAGCAAATAGAAAATTTAAAACTAACGGCGGAAAAATCGCTTGGGGAATCAGAATCGCTGGCCAACCGCCTGGACATTATCCGGGAGGAAAAAAGGAAACGGGTAGATGAATTGGACGGGCTGGCACAGGAAAAAGCGGGGCTGGAGTCGACGCGTTCGGAAAAAGAGGACTCAGTTCAAAAGGCGTGCGAACGATACCGCCTGATTGAAAATGACATCCACGAAAAGCAGGGCATTCTGTTTGATCTGGCCAAGCAGATATCGGATTTGAAGAATAATATTTCCCAGTCAACGCTTGAAGCGCACGGGCTCAACCGTCAACTTCAAAATCTCGAACAAACCAAGAAAAAACTGATCGCCGAGCTTGACCAACTGTCCGAAAGACAGCATGTCGTATCGGAAATGATCGGCGGATATCAAAACGGAAATATTCAAACGCTGACCGATCTGAATGAGATCAAACGGCAGGAAGCGGAAGCGCAAGCCGAGTGGGAGAAAACACAGGAAGAGCTGTCACATTTGTCGCATGAACAGATGCACGTCAAAGGTCAAATCGAAACCCTGGAGGAATTAAATCAAAACGGGCCCGAACTTTCCGCCGCCCTCCTGCAGGATTATAAACACCAGATGGGGGAGTCGGCATTGGGCGAGCTAATCGCCGGCATCATCGATGTCGAACCGGGTTATGAGCAGGCGCTTTCAGCCGTCTTGAAGCAATTTTCCAGGTCCGTTGTCGTCGATCATCCTGAAGACGCGCGCAAATTAATCCATTGGCTGAAAAGCGCCGGCAAAGAAATCCGTTCCCTTCATGTTCTTGTCCAGAGCCCCAATTCTGACGATGCGACTTTTAGCGCTCCGGATTCGATCGCCGCTTACACTGAAAAGCGTTTAATCGATGTCCTCAGGGTTGCGGAAAAATACCGAACCTTTATTCATGGCCTGCTTGGGGATGTCTGGGTCGTGACCGATGACGCGTTCGATCAAATCATTCAATCCATCTCACTGCCGTTTGCCGAAACAATCGTAACCCCTTCCGGAAATATCCTTCAGCAAAGCGAGATCGTATTTCAAATCTCCCAGAATCCGGTTGATCATGTTTGGGGAATTAAAAAATCCCTGCGGGACCTCAACGACCGTTCGGTGATTTTAACGGGCGAGACAGAGATCCTGCGCCAAAAACAGGACGGCCTTCGGTCGCGCGTCAGTCACTTGCGTGCCACCATCGAGATGCAAAGCCAAAAAAATGCGGACCTGCGCCTTTCTCATGAACGAATGGAAGCGACACGGGACGAACTCGCGGAGCAAATAACTAAAATCCAGGACGAACTTAAAATTATCCAGCAGGAAGAAGTTCAAATCTCCGAAGAAATCGGGAAAATAGGTCAAGCCAAACAACTGGATGAAACTGCCCTTCAGGATTTAGAATCGCGGGAGGAACAGGCAAAGAGTTTTCTTCATGAATTGCAGACCCGGATTTCTCAGGAAAGAAGCGAACGTGAAAAGATAGAAAAAGAACTGGCTCACATCACCGCGAAATTCGATCTTTATCTGGACAAGGAACGCGACCTCAACCACGCGATTGAATTTGTCGACGGCCAGATTGCTGATATGGAAAGCCGAATCATCGAATTGACCCATGACCGCGAAAACGCTCTTGTCCGGGCCGAGAAATTATCCCTGGAGCTTTCCGGTTACGGCGAGAAAAAGAGCTCGCTTCAGCAGGAAATTATCAATCGAAGCATGGATGTCGAGCGGGCGCGTAAGGACCGTGACCTCGTCGGTCAAACAAAGGACAAACTCCTGGCGGAGCTCAAAGAACGGACCCAGGCCATCAACGACCTCAAGGAAAAAGTACATGAATATATGTTGAAATCAATGCAGCTCGACCACGAAAAAAACACGATCATTCAGAATCTGCAAACCCGTTATAAAATTTCCTTGACCGGAATTAATGAATCCGAATACGCAATCGATACGGAAGAATATGAAAGAATCGCGCCGGAAATAGAAGGCCTGCGCGAGAAAATCGATCAGATGGGGGCTATCAATTTGCTGGCAATCGACGAGTATGACGAGTTAAAAACGCGCTATGACTTCATGGCCAAACAAAAACAGGATTTGGAGCAGGCGCGAAATGAATTGATGGAGGCAATCCGTAAAATCAACCGGACGACCAAGAGCCTGTTCGAGGAAACATTCCAGAAAGTCCGGGAATCGTTCCAGGAATATTACAAGGTTCTCTTCCGCGGGGGATATGCCGATATCATCCTGCTCGACGAAACGAATCCGCTGGAATCGGGGCTTGATATTGTCGCCCGGCCGCCCGGAAAAAAACTGCAGAATATTACCCTTCTTTCGGGAGGAGAAAAGGCGTTAACGGCGCTCGCATTATTATTCGCCCTTTTCTCCGTCAAGCCGTCACCGTTCTGTGTTCTGGATGAAGTGGACGCGCCGCTGGATGAAGCCAACACCGACCGCTTTTTGTCTGTCTTGCGTCTTTTCCTGAATACCACGCAGTTTATCATCGTCACCCATTGCCGGAAAACAATCGCGATGGGGGATTCCCTCTACGGTGTAACGATGGAAGAACCCGGCGTTTCCAAGCTGGTTTCGGTCAAATTATCAAGCGATCAGTCAAACAAAAAAATTATCGAGCACGAGGACGGAAAAGTCGTCGAGGAGCTCAATAAAATCCTAACCTGAAAACCGCGTCGTGACTATTCCCAATTACCTGACGCTTCTCCGCATTCTGATTGTGCCGCTGTTCGTCAGCATGATTGTCCGATACGATTCTGGGCATGAATATTACCGGTTGTTGGCGGTTGTCTGTTTTTTCGTCGCTGTCGCAACGGACGCGCTTGACGGTTTTATCGCCAGGCGTTTTCATATGCAGTCGGATATCGGGGCATTTCTGGATCCGTTCGCGGACAAACTTCTGGTGGTATCCGGTTTGGTTGCGATTACGTTCTCCAATGCGTTTCAACTCAAGCCGCCGGACTGGATCGTCATTGTTATCGTCTTCAGGGATTTATTTATCCTGTTCGGGCTTTTCATGATTTTCTTTTTGACCAACAAGGTCTCTTCCAGGCCGAATTTTCTGGGAAAAATCACGACCGTATTGCAGATGTGCGTCGTCGGTTCAATTCTGATCAAGTGGTCAGCGGCGCCGCTGTTTTGGTACGCCGCAGTTGGCTCGACCATTCTTTCCATTTTTTCCTACATCATCAGAGAAGGAAACCGGTTAAACCACCCCTCATAAGCCCTCGTATCCCGTGTCTGCATAATAATTTCTTGACATCATAGACGTAATATGCATAATAAGCAAGTATCTATTGTGAAAACAACATATTATCCGTTTTGTCCTGTTAATAATTTCTTTACAGGATTAAGCTAAGTCAGTATAATTCAACATCTTACGGGTTTATGACAAAAGGAGTCAATATGGCGGCTAGAAAGAAAACAGAAACAGAAGTTTCCTCAAATTCCTCAACGGAAAAGCAATCAAAAGAAAAACTGAAAGCGCTTGAACTGACGCTACAGCAAATCGAAAAACAGTTCGGCAAAGGTGCCATTATGACCCTTGGGCAGGATAACGCGCAGGAATGGGACGCGATTCCGACCGGTTCACTTGGACTTGACATGATTACCGGTATCGGCGGTGTTCCGCGCGGGAGAATCGTTGAGATATACGGGCCGGAAGGAAGCGGCAAAACCACCCTGACCTTGAGCGTAACGGCTCAAATCCAGAAGCGCGGCGGAGTCGCCGCTTTTATAGACGCTGAGCACGCCATGGACCCTTCTTACGCGAAAAAACTCGGCGTTGAACTTGACCATCTTCTCATTTCCCAACCTGATTCGGGAGAACAGGCGCTTCAAATTGTTGAAATGCTTATCCGCTCGAATGCGGTTGATCTGATTGTAGTCGATTCCGTCGCCGCACTGACTCCGAGAGCGGAAATCGAAGGAGAGATGGGGGCGTCTCACATGGGCCTGCAGGCGCGGTTAATGTCACAGGCACTTCGAAAACTGACGGCAATCACCAGCCGTTCAAAGACCTGCATTATTTTCATTAATCAATTGCGAAGTAAAATCGGCATCATGTTCGGGAATCCGGAAACAACGCCCGGCGGAATCGCGCTAAAATTTTACGCCTCAATGAGAATCGATATTCGCCGGATCGCCGCGATCAAAAAGGGCGACGAGGCGGTCGGAAACCGCGTCAAGGCGAAAATCGTGAAGAACAAGTGCGCGGCGCCTTTTAAGACCTGTGAATTTGACATCATGTTCGACGAAGGCATTTCACGGTCATCCAGCATTATGGATTTGGCGATTGAAAACGGGGTTTTGGAAAAATCGGGCTCATGGATCGCCTATCAGGGCGAAAAACTTGGTCAGGGCCGGGAAGCCGTCCGTTTTTATCTCCGTGAAAATCCGAAAATGCTGGACGAAATAGAGCAGAAGGTTAAGGAAAAATTTTTATCAGGCCATGCCGACGAAACGGCTCAAGCGCACTCGTCGGTGTCCTCCGAAGCTTAATCAATCTTTTTGAATTTGGAGGAACATAACGCGGCGGAATTCTCATCCGCCGTTTTTCCTTTATGGGAACGAATGACGCAGATCCACAGCTCAAGCAGGGATGGATATACACGCTCAGGCTGCTTGCCATATCCAACCGGAGCAAAGCCGACCTGGTCAAGCGTCTGCGGGATAAAGGATACGATGATGGCGTGATCGAAGTCATCCTGGAACGGCTGTCCGGGGCGGGGATTTTGAACGAGCAACACGCGGTGCGGGAAGCTGTTCGATGGGCGATACAAGGGAAGCACCAGGGCAGAAAACGGATCCGGTTCGAATTAACCCGAAAAGGATACGAAAAAAATGCTGTCACGGAGGAACTCGAACGTTACACGCCGGATGAAGAAAAAGCGCAGGCCTTGATGCTGGCACGGAACAAACTGGAATCAACAAAAGAACCGGATTCGCGGAAAAGGATGAAGCAAGTGTATGAATTGCTCCTGAGGCGCGGGTTCGATTATTCGCTCGCGAAGGAAATCGCCGTCGACGTCATTCAGGAATCGAAGAAACATGAAGACATCGGAAATTCGTAAATCATTTTTAGATTATTTCAAGGCGAAAAATCACCCGGTTGTCAAAAGTGATTCGCTTGTGCCGCAAAACGACCCGAGCGTGCTGTTTACCGGCGCGGGGATGAATCAGTTCAAGGACTACTTTCTTGGCGTCAAAACAGACCTGAGCCGCGCGGCCTCCGTTCAAAAATGCCTCCGGACAGGCGACCTGGATGAAGTCGGGAAAACACCGTATCATCATTCTTTTTTCGAAATGCTGGGAAATTTTTCTTTCGGCGATTATTTCAAGGAGGAAGCCATCGCCTGGGCATGGGAATATCTGACCCGGGTCCTGGGTATTTCGCGCGACCGTTTATGTGTCAGCGTATATGAAAAAGACCGGGAAGCGCTCGAAATCTGGGAAAAGAAAGTCGGCATTGATAGAAATTTGATTGCGCTCATGGGGGACGAAACCAATTTCTGGCCTTCAAACGCGCCCCAAAACGGCCCCAACGGGCCTTGCGGCCCGTGTTCGGAAATCTATTTCGATCAGACGGGTGAAAACATCCTGCCCGGAGACGTCTGGTCAAAAGATCAAACGGGACGCTTCGCGGAAATCTGGAACCTTGTGTTCACGCAATACGACCGGCAAAGCGACGGATCGCTGTCAGCGCTCAAGAAAAAAAATATCGACACCGGAATGGGCCTCGAACGCCTGGCGTGCGTGCTTCAGCAAAAAAAGACCAATTTTGAAATTGATATTTTTGAGCCCATTTTACGCGCCCTTAAAGACCGGCACCGTCATCTTGACCTGTCAAAAACGGCGAAGACACACGCGGTCGCTGACCACGCCCGGGCTGTTGCTGTCGCCATTACAGATGGGGCGATCCCCTCAAACGACGGACGCGGATACGTCGTCCGAAAACTGATTCGCCGCGCGATTTGGCAGGGGAGGTCCGCGGGCATGAACAGCCCGATTTTGCTGCCTTTGATACCCGTCATTATTGAAACGCTTGAAGACGCCTACCCTGAACTGCGGGCGGCGGAAAAGAGCGTTCAGGAGGTCGTTGGAGCCGAAGAGCGGCGGTTTACCGAAACATTGGACAAGGGAATTCAGGTGCTTTCGAAGCTGTTGGACGAAGCCATACAAAAAAAGCAACAGACGCTTTCGGGCGACGATGTTTTTCGATTGTATGACACCTACGGGTTTCCCGATGAAATGACGAAAATAATCGCGTCAGAACGCGGAATACGGATTGATGAAACCCGCTTTAACGAACTCCTGGAGCAACAGCGGCGACGCGCCAAAGCGGCCACGAAAATGTCCGACTCCATTTTCGTCGCCTCCGAAATTGAAAAGGAAATCGCGGGCATTCCCGAAACCGAATTTAATGGTTACGAGACACACAAAACCGGTTCGCGGGTGCTGTGGACGCGTTTATCAGATTCTCAGGGGATTATCGCACTCGACCGAACCCCGTTTTATCCCGAGGGGGGAGGACAGGCGGGAGACAGCGGGAAAATCACGGCGGATGAATTTGAATTTGCGGTTACGGATACCCAAAAAAAAGGGAAGGTCATCCTGCATTACGGCGAATTGACGCGGGGCAAGGTACGCAAAGACGTTGAATGTTCGGCTGAAATCGATCTCAAACGGAGGAACGCGATTAAACGCAACCATACCGCCACCCATCTGCTCCAGGCGGCATTGCGCCAAATACTGGGCCAGCACGTGCGCCAAGTCGGATCGCTTGTCAATGAGGAGAAATTGCGTTTCGATTTTGCGCACGGCAAGGCATTGAACAAGAATGAACTGAAAAAAATAGAACAATGGGTTAATGAAGCCATTATGGACAACATTCAAGTCGGGATCCGGCAGGAATCTTACGAACAAGCCGCGAAGGCGGGGGCGCTTGCATTTTTCGGGGAAAAATATTCCGACAGGGTACGCGTTGTTGAAATGCCGGGCAAAACCAAAGAGCTGTGCGGAGGCACGCATTGCCGGTTCTCAGGCGAAATCGGAGCGTTTTTAATCGCGAGCGAGTCATCCGTCGGAAGCGGAACGCGCCGGATCGAAGCCCTGACGGGACAGAACGCCCTTGATTATTTTAACGCGATCAAAGAGTCGCTTGTAAATTCCGCGGCATTGATGAATTCAACTCCTGAAGAATTGCCTGAGAAAATAAACACGATGAAAACAGAGCTTAAAAAACTGGCGAAATCCGGGGAGCGTCATAATGCCGCGGCGTTGACTCCGGATTTGATTCTCGGACAATCAAAGCAAATCGGGGCCGGGCATCTGGTTTACGCGGCTTTTTGTGATGAAAATATTGCCTCCCTGCGCGCTTTGGCCGACACTCTGCGCCAAAAGTCCAAAAAATCCGTGATCGCGCTCTTTGCGACGCATGAAAACAAAGTGAGCGCGATTTTGGCGCTGTCAAAAGACCTCGAGAACCGCCCGGCGGACATCAGGCCGGCAGGCAATCAACTGGCGGCTCTGCTTGAGGGAAGTTTCGGCGGACGCAAGGATTGGATACAAGGCGGCGGAAAAAATGTCGGCGGCATTGATGCGGCCGTGCAAGCGATTGAAAAGAATCTTGAACAGTTAATCGGAGAATACCCGTGCAAATTCTGAACTGGGACCAGCAAACAATCAAAAAAATAGACCGGCTGTCGGGCTATCAGGTTGACAAAGACCTGACTCGCAAGGTCGGAAAAATCGTGCAGGACGTCAAGACCCAGGGCGATCAGGCGCTGCTGCGTTACACGCGCCAGTTTGACGGCATTCATCTGCCTCTGAAGCGGATCAAGGTCACGGAAGGCGACATCAACCGCGCCTATGAAAAGATTAAATTTGAATTTGTGCCGCTTTTAAAACAGGTGAAGGAAAATGTGACGGCGTATTATGAGTCCGAACTCCGGGAATCGTTTTCGATTGAAGGCAAAGACGGGATTCATCTTGGCAAGCAGTACCGCCCGATTGAACGCGTCGGCATTTACATTCCGGGCGGAACCGCTCCGCTTGTCTCAACCGTTTACATGACGGTGATTCCGGCGAAAGTGGCGGGCGTCAAAGAGATCGCGATCATCACGCCGCCTCACCGTGATACGGGAGATATCGATCCGCACATCCTGGTCGTCGCGGACCTTCTGAACGTCAAGGAAATCTACCGCGGCGGAGGGGCTCAAGCCGTTGCGGCATTGGCGTTCGGCACAAAAACAATCAAGAAGGTGGATAAAATCGTCGGCCCGGGGAATCAGTACGTGACGGAAGCGAAGCGGCAAGTGTTCGGATTTGTCGATATTGACATGGTCGCGGGCCCGAGTGAAGTGGCTATTCTTGCCGACCAAAACGCCCATCCCAATTATATTACGTGTGATTTGTTGGCGCAGGCGGAACATTTCGGCGGCATTTCCTATTTGGTGACAAATTCCAAAAAACTCGCGGAAACCATTAAAAACCGGGTCGATACGGGTTTTGTGATCCTCGTCAAGAATATGACGGAAGGATGCGATGTCGTCAATGAAATCGCGCCGGAGCATCTGGAAATTATCACAGACGACCCTGAAAAACTTCTGCCGCACATTAATCACGCTGGCGCGATTTTCCTCGGCCCTTATTCGCCGGCCGTTATCGGCGATTATGTCGCCGGCCCAAGCCATGTTCTGCCTACCGGAGGAACGGCTCGATACTATTCGCCGTTGAGCGCGGCATCATTTATCAAGAGCTCCCAGGTAATTCGTTACTCGAAGGAGGCGCTTTCGAAAGTGCGCGAATCCGTTCGAAAACTGACGGAAATCGAGGGCCTGGTGCTTCACCGGATCGCGCTGGAGTCGCGGTTTATCGAACCGATCACAAAAGAAAATCAAGAAAGGACTGATCATGCGAAAGCGGGCGAAAGTCATCCGGAAAACAAATGAAACCGATATCACAATCGACTTAACGATCAACGGGCGGGGAAAGTCGCGCATACAAACCGGAATTTCTTTCCTGGACCACATGCTGACCAGCATGGCCAAACACGGGCTTTTTGACTTGAACATCCGCGCGCGGGGAGACCTTCATGTCGATCTTCATCACACCAATGAGGATATCGGCATTGTTCTGGGCCAGGCGTTTGCAAAAGCGCTTTCAGACAAGTCCAGAATCCGGAGGTTCGGG